>JAEZSD010000006.1 GCA_023422095.1 Bacillota bacterium | reverse complement strand
CATTCCCAAGTATAGTGGCTTCCGGTAAGAACGCTACTTGCCTCCATTACCCGTCCCAAAATGACTCTTTAAAAGAGAATGACTTAATTCTCTTTGATATTGGCTATAAATCACATGGGTATTCCGCTGATATTTCCCGCACTTTCCCAGTGAATGGAATATTTACTGGATTAGCAAAAGAAGTATATCAAGCCGTCCTCAATTGCAATAAAGCTGTAATCGAATATGTTCGCGCAGAAATGACTCTGGCTCAATTGCAAGAATTTGCCCGAAACTTTTTAAAAAAAGAGTGCGTGAAAATAGGTATCCTTGGGGAAGATGAAGACGTTATTAAATATTACTACCATAATGTTTCTCATCATCTGGGACTCGATACTCACGATTGCTCTGATCGGGAAAAACCATTAGAAAATGGCAATATTATCACTGTTGAACCAGGTCTATATTTAGTCGATAAAGGTATCGGGGTTCGTATTGAAGATAATATTCTTATTAGCAATGGTCGTGGTGAATGTCTATCTAAAGGCATTGTTAAAGAAATAAAAGATATCGAAAGGCTTTTTAAAACCCGTTTCTAAATGAAAAAGTATATTCTTTCCATTGATCAAGGGACCACCTCAACACGAGCGATTCTTTTTGATAATCAAGGATTAGCGAAATTCATCGCTCAAAGAGAGATTCAGTGCCTTTATCCCCATTCTGGTTGGGTTGAAGCTGATGCCCTTTCTATCTGGGTGTCTGTAATTGATGTAATCAATGAAGTCTTAATCAAAGCCAATATCACAATGAACGAAATCGATTCAATTGGTTTATCAAACCAACGCGAGACTACTGTCGTATGGAATAAAGAAACAGGAATGCCTATTTATCATGCGATTGTATGGCAATCCAGACAATCTTCCGAAATTTGTGACCGATTGAGTGATAAGAAAGAATCAATTCATCAAAAAACTGGCCTTTTAATCAATCCATATTTCTCCGCTAGCAAAATTAGATTCATTTTGGATCATGTTCCCGGAAGTCAAAAGAAAGCGGAAAATGGCGAATTATTGTTTGGTACGATTGATTCTTGGCTCATTTATAAGATGACCAAAGGAAAGGTCCACGCCACTGATATTTCAAACGCATCACGAACTTTATTGTTCAATATCAATACATTAATGTGGGATAAAGAATTATGTGATTTATTCCATGTCCCGATGAAAATGTTGCCAACGGTAAAGCCTTCCTGTTTCTTATATGGAACCGCAAACTTTTTTCATCCGAACATTACCATTCAGGGTGTAGCTGGAGATCAACAGGCTGCCTTATTTGGACAGACTTGCTTTGAAAAAGGAGAAAGCAAAAATACCTATGGAACAGGCTGCTTTATGCTTCTTAACACGGGAGATAAGCCAGTATTTTCTCATTGTGGTTTATTGACAACTGTGGCTTGGCAAATCGGAAACAACGTTACATACGCTCTCGAAGGATCGGTTTTTGTCGGTGGTGCAGCAGTTCAATGGCTGCGTGATGAAATGGGTTTGATAAGTAAATCCAGCGAAAGTGAAAAAGCCGCTAATCTTGCTTCAGACACTGAAGGTTTATATTTTGTGCCTTCTTTTGTCGGACTAGGAACACCCTATTGGGATGATGACGCTCGTGGAGCAATTTTAGGAATTACAAGAGCATCTGACAAGAATCAAATCATTAAGGCAACTCTTGAAGGCATTGCCTACCAATGCAAAGATGTATTTACAGCCATGGATAAAGAATCAAAATGTAGTATAAAAAACTTACGTGTTGATGGTGGAGCTACTACGAATAGTTATTTGATGCAATTTCAAAGCGATATTCTTCAACTAGAAATTATGCTCCCACAATGTTTAGAAACTACTGCTCTTGGAGTAGCTTATTTGGCTGGACTAAATAGTGGGTTCTTTAAAAGTCTCGATGAAATAAAAAAGATTCATTCATACCAAATTATATACAAACCTAAAATGCCGAAGGCAGAAATTGAACGCCGGTATAAAGGTTGGAAGAAAGCTATTTCAGCGGTTCGAAAATTCAAGATTTAATTTATTTTTTCTCATTTTTTTGCCGATATCCATTTATTATTAAAAACGAAAAATCCGTTTTTTTATTGAGCTAGCGAAAAATCATTCTTTTGCGTTTATTAGTAATATATAATGTTGGTGTCAACAATAAAGGGGGTTTATTATGAAACTTAAAAAAATATTAATTGTTGCAACAAGTTCACTGCTTCTTTCCGCTTGTGGTGGAATGGGCGCTGGAACTTTGCCAGCAGGCGGACATCCCGCAACTGCCGCTAGTACTGCTGAAGCAATCGGCCGAGCTTATGACTCTATGCTTGATTTAGACTCATTTGAAGCTAATTTCGATTTAAAGAGAGCTCATGTTGATGCAAAAATAGCTATTACCGAAAGCGAAGAAAGTGGTTATGGAATTGTTAATGCCGATGCTTCGGTGAAAACAAAATTTGCCGCCACTGGTTTAACAAGCACTTCTCTTGATGATTTGGCTGCCGAAGTCAAAGTCGACGATCTTAAACTTGATGTTTATGTTGGCACCGAATTCGGCGAAGAAAGCGAAGCCATGCTTGATTTTAGCTTTAGCGATATTGATTTCGCAGCTTATGTCGGCGAAGGCAACCTTTATGTTAATGCCTCTGATCCTGAATTACGTGAATTTATACCAGAAATAATTAGTACAATCTCAGCTCTAATTTTCAGCGAACCTGTCGAAGGAAATATTATGGACTCTATTCCTGAAACATTCCAAGTTCCTGGTCTCATTCCTGAAGAAGCTCTTCCAATTTTCGATTCCTTGTTGGGACTTGTTGGTGCTGAATTGCCAACCCGCGAAGACCTTATGACCATGCTTGGTGAAGTAATTAATGAACCAGTTTTTGCAATCCTTGATGACTACATTACAGTTCTTGACTATGATGATGGAAGTTTTGGTATTGGAATTGATTTAAGCGAAGAAGATATCCTCTCTCTTGCAACAATCATTATCTCATCGATCAATGAAGAAGCATCTGGAGAAGAAGTTGAAGCTATTGTCGCTGAAGTTGGCAAAATCTTAGATGTCGGTGCTTTAAAAGTTACAATCTTACTCAACGAAGATGCTCTATTAACAGACTTCTTGGTTGATATCGATGTTTCTATTGACACTTCTTTAAGTGAAATGATTGTTGGCGAAAGTGGCGAGGGCGTTGAACTTAACGTTGCTCTTAAATCTGAATTAAGAATGAAATATGGCGATGACGTCTCTGTCGTTCTTCCAACAGATTTAAGTTCCTACCCAGTAATGAATCCTACTAACTAATTAATATTGCCTAGATTTATTTTATAAGAGCCTTCGGGCTCTTTTTGTTGCCCCTTTCTGACGCTTACATTGATATCTATATCGATATTATCTATAATATTTTCATGATAAAACGTTATATACTTGCTCCCTATGCAATGCATAAA
>JAEZSD010000101.1 GCA_023422095.1 Bacillota bacterium | reverse complement strand
CCGCTAAATAGATTTGTCTCAATAAACGGGGCAGAACATCTCCTCCTGAAAATAATCCGGGTACAGAGGTCATCATTTTCTTATCGACAGGGATATTGCCTTGTTCATCAAGAACTCCTGGTATTTTCATAAATTGAGTATTGGGAATTTGTCCAATTAAAGGGAAAAGACCATCGATTTGCAGGATTTTTTCTTCCTGGGTTTCAACATTTCTAATTTTTAAACCTTTCACTCGATCGTCTTGAATAATTTCTAAAGGAATGTAAGGGGTCAAAATTGTCACATTTGGCATTTGTTTAATTTCTTTAAGATTGGCTTCGCTTCCCCGAAATTCATTTCGTCGATGGACAAGATAAAGATGGGAAGCAAGATGGGATAAATGAAGTGATTCCTTAAGAGCGGAATTGCCTCCTCCAATAACCGCGATGGGTAGACCCTTAAAAAAGTGTCCATCACAAAGCGCACAGTAAGATATTCCGCGTCCAATTAAAGCATCTTCGTTAGAGAAACCGAGCTTCTTTTCTTTGGTTCCGGAAGCAATTAAAACCGCCTTCGCTTTGTAGGTTTCTCGATTAGTAGTCAAAGTAAATAAGTCATCATGTTTTTCAAGAGATAACAAATCTTCGCCGAGAATTTCGATGCCCGCGTTATTCACTCTTTCAAAAAAGGCATAGGCTAAATCGGGACCACTTACTTTAGTAAATCCAGGATAATTGTCCACGCGAGGAGCTATGTTAACTTTTCCTCCAGGAGTGCTTCTCTCGATGATAGCAATATTTAAACCAGCTTCTTTTAATTTCAAAGCCGCGCCAATGCCGCATGGACCACATCCAACAATTAGAACATCATAATGACGATTCATTTTCTATGACCTCCTTGAGATAACGAAATGATTTTACAAAATATTTAGGCTTCAAAGAACTATTGAGAGCTCGAGGGCCCCATGTGATTAAGCCGCAATCGATTCCTGCATTTTGACTTGTCAAAAAGTCAGAACCATTATCTCCAATATACAACACTTTCGCTTTTTCTGGTTGATTTAATATATCCATTGCTTTAAAAATTCCTTCAGAATGGGGCTTTGGATAGTTGACATCATCAATGCCAATAACGACATCAAATAGGTCTTGCATATCTAAAAGTTCCAAACAATATTGGGTTGTACCATGCATTTTGTTGGTGACAATTCCCAAACGATAATGTTCTTTTTTTAGTTCATTTAAAGTTTCATTAACAAAAGGAAAAGACTTGAGATATTGGGGATAAAGCCGCCAAGAGATATCGTGAAAATCTTGGAATAATTGCTCTTGATTAACCTGAGGGAATTCTTTAGCTAAAGTCTCCCTAATTGGAGGACCAGAAAAATACACCATCTCTTCACGGGTTGCTCGCTTCCCATTGTTGTATTTATCGTAAAGGCAAAAGAAAGTTTGGGCGATTAACTCATCAGTGTCGATGAGAGTTCCGTCCATATCGAACAAAATAGCGTCATATTTTTTAGGCATGGGTCCTTTTTATTTCGCGGAGTCCGCGAATCATGTGGGGAATAGAAATCGATAGGCATCCTAATAAGCAAACACCGAGAGTCAAAAGAGTTAAGCCAACCATGAATGGATAGGCGGAAATATTGACAACAAGAGCTTTGTCGCTTTGTGCAATCATTATACTTGAAACTAAAATTAGGACTAAACCTAAACCTCCGAAAATGTTGCTCGAAATAATGCCAGATTTAAACCAACTTGTTTGTGGGTTGATGCAGCCTTTTCTCGCCGCAATCGCATTTCGAATGATGTGATTCAAAATAATGATGCTGATACCGCCAATAATAAATGCGAGAGACCAAGCCCAGCTCCAGAAACTATTCATGATGTAACTAGGATCGCGAAGTGGTTCCATCAAAGCACGAGTTAATCCATACCAAATGAAGTAGCCAGCGGCTAAATCGCCAAAGGCAGTAAAACGACGAAGCTTCTTTCCAAAGACATAAGATAAAAGGAAGAAACCAAGTATATTAATAGCGCCTTCAATTAAAAACAAGGGAACAAATACTTTTCCTGGGCCAGCAAGATATTGACCAATTCCATCGTGGCCAAATTGAATGTTGTTATAAATAATTTTGGGTAACCATTGCCAATAATCGCCATCTACGGCAAGTCCATGGACTTCAAGATTAAAGAAGTTACCCCAACGTCCCACTGCCTGAGCGATGAGAATTGCTGGTAAAACAATATCGGCAACAATGAAAATATTATATCCTTTATTCCGCCACATAAACCATCCCACACCAGCAACTATGCCGGTCAACGCTCCGCCAAGAATAGTTAATCCTCCTTCCCAAATTTTGAACATGGAAATTGGGTCACTTGCAAAGTCATTCCATTGACCAAGGACATAGAATAATCTTGCTCCAATGACACCAGCGGGAAAAGCAATTAAGAATGTTGATTCCAAAATGCCATGTTTGCCATATTGTTGATACATTTTGTGATCGCAATAAAAGTAGACAATCAATGCTCCAGTGAGAATAAAGATGGCGTACCAAGCAATATTGGAATCTGGTCCAAAATTTCCAGGATATGCCAAGCCTTCGGTAAAATTAATACCATTTGCCAAAGGGGTGGTTAAGTTTATATAATCGGCAAAACCTTCTAAAGTGATAAAGAAAAAGACAAAAGCGGTAACCGAGAAGAGTATTAAACCTCTAAAAAGCCACTTATCTAAGGTAGAATTGATGTTTTTTCCATAATAGTGGAATATAAAGAAATGAACGGCTAAGAATAAGCTCCCACCCAAAATCAAACCACCAATGCTAGCAGCGACATATTCATACCACTTAGCCTCGATATTATTCATCAAATAGATGAACATAAGGGCGGTCATAAAACTAACCGCAAAAGCGATGCTAAAAAATAGAATGCGCTTGGTCAAAGTGGCATATGGTAGAACCGCCCCTTTGCCTTTAATGCCTTTTATGACATTGAGTATGCCAATAACAAAAATGGCAATGGCTCCTAAGAGAAAAACGATAAAAAAGATTAATCCAACAATATTCATATTAATCGTGCTGTCCTTTCTTTAAAACTTTCTTGAGGTACTGACCAGTGTAGGAACGAGGATTTTCACTCACTTCTTCAGGAGTTCCGGTTGCCACGACTTGGCCACCACCATCTCCGCCATGTGGTCCTAAATCAATGATATAGTCCGCTGCTTTTATAATATCTAAATTGTGTTCAATTACAATAACAGTGTCACCATGTTCAACTAATCGTTGGAGAATCTTCAACAATCTCCCGACATCATCGGTATGCAAACCAGTAGTTGGTTCATCGAGAATATAGACAGTTTTACCGGTTGGTCTTTTTTGAAGTTCAGCCGCCAATTTTACACGTTGGGCTTCTCCTCCAGAAAGAGTGGTCGCCGGTTGACCTAACTTAATATAATTCAATCCCACATCATAGAGGGTTTGAACTCGCTTTTTTAAAGATGGGCGATTGCCAAAGAAATCGAGAGCGTCTTCAACGGTCATCTCTAGAACATCGTAGATGTTTTTGCCTTTGTAAGTTACCTGCAAGGTTTCTTCGTTATAGCGTTTACCACCACAGGAATCACATTTCACATAGACATCAGGTAAAAAGTTCATCGGAATGCGAACGATTCCTGCTCCTTGACATTCTTCACATCGACCTCCGATAACATTAAATGAGAATCTGCCTTTATCAAAACCACGCGCTTTAGCTTCCACAGTTTCAGCAAATAGCTCGCGAATGCTGTCAAATAATTTGACATAAGTGGCGGGGTTGCTTCTAGGAGTGCGACCAATCGGTTCTTGAGAAACATCGACAACTTTATCGATATGTTCAAAACCAGTGATTGACTTAACAGGGCCAGCTTGAGCATCTTCGGTTGAGAGATGTTGTTTAAGATGCATGAATAGTGTCTGATTTACTAAAGATGATTTGCCACTTCCGGAAACACCGGTGACAACAGTAAAAGTTCCTAAAGGAAAGTCGATATTCACATTTTTAAGGTTGTGACATGTCGCCCCTCGAATCTCAATAAATTTGCCGTTTCCTTTCTTGCGTTTTGAAGGAATGGAAATAAATTTTTTATGAGATAGGTATTGTCCGGTAATGCTGTCGGGATTCTTTTCAATATCGGCGACAGAGCCTGATGCGACGACTTTTCCACCATGGATTCCCGCTCCCGGACCAATATCGACAATATGATCTGCGCTTCGAATCATCTCTTCATCATGCTCTACCACAATTAGTGTGTTACCTAAATCGCGCATTTCGCGTAGAGTTTTAACCAATTTTTCGCTATCGCGTTGATGAAGTCCAATCGATGGCTCATCCAAAACATATAGAATGCCCGTCAGTTTCGAACCAATTTGCGTTGCGAGTCTAATTCGTTGCGACTCACCTCCGGAAAGAGTCATCGCCATACGAGACAAAGTTAGATATTCTAATCCGACATCGCAGAGGAAAGTTGTCCTATTTTCAATTTCTTTAAGAACAAGTCGAGCGATATCGTTTTGGTTTTGTGTCAGTTTAGCAGGCAATTGAAGAATCCAATCTCTCAAATCTTTGATTTGCAATGTTGAGACTTCATAGATGTTTTTATTATCAATCAAGACCGCCAGAGCTTCTTTGTTTAATCTTGATCCGTGACAGGTTGTACATTCGGTATCATGGAGAAATTTAACATAGTATTCTCGCATCCAATCAGAAGAGGTTTCTGCATATAGCCTCTCGATGCGATTTTTGATACCTTCGATATATCCAATTCGATTGTTAATGTTTCCAGAAGACGATTTTAAGGCATATTTATGAACATCTGGTGAACCATAAAAAATTATGTGTTTTTGTTCTTCGGTAAGTTCTTTAAAAGGTACATTCATGGGAATATTGTATAGTTTGCAAAGCAAAGTAAATTCTTGCCATTCAAGATTTTGTGAACCCACCATGTGCTTATAGTATTCAATCGCTCCTGCATTTATTGATAAATCGGGTTTCGAAACAAGTAGACGAGGATCGGCTTCTCTTTTTATGCCTAACCCTTTGCAATCCGGGCAACATCCAAGTGGGGAATTAAAAGAGAATAGACGTGGCTCTAATTTAGGAATAGAAAAACCACAAATTGGACAGGTGTGGCGATCACTTAAGATTTTTTCTTCAAAATCGGACAATATGATTAATAGTCCATGAGACCAGTCCAGAGCGGTTTCAATCGATTCGAAAATGCGGCTTCTAGCTTCTGGTTTCACAATGATACGGTCAATGACAATATCAATATCGTGTTTTTTATTTTTATCTAATTCAGTTATTTCTTCGACACCAATCATTTCCCCGTCGACTCTTAAACGAGTGAATCCATTTTGCCTGATTTTGTCAAAGATTTCCTTTTGGGTTCCTTTTTCATGGTGGATGACTGGTGAAAGGAGTTGAATTTTAGTTCCTTGAGGATAAGCAAAAACTTGATCGGTCATCATGCTGACAGAAAAGGAAACGATAGGAATATGATGATCTGGGCAATATGGAGTACCAACTCGGCCAAATAAAAGCCTTAAGTAATCGTAAATTTCGGTAACAGTTCCGACGGTTGAACGCGGATTATGTGAAACACTCTTTTGATCAATGGCGATACTAGGAGACAAACCATCGATTGAATCAACATCGGGTTTATCGTAATTTCCAAGGAATTGACGAGCATAGCTCGACATCGATTCCATGTATTTTCTTTGACCTTCAGCGAAGATTGTATCAAAAGCTAAAGTGGTTTTACCACTACCAGAAAGGCCGGTAAAAACAACCAAGGAATCCTTGGGTATTTCTAGGTCGATATTTTTCAGATTGTTCTCACGAGCGCCTTTGATGATAATTTTCTTGTTCATAACAGTTGATTTATTCTATCAAATAAATAGAGTTATAGAAATGATAACACTTTTTTGTGGTCATTATTTAAAAAAATAATATAATAGAAAGGGTCTCGGGACGTAGCGCAGCTTGGTAGCGCACTTCCTTGGGGTGGAAGGGGTCGTGAGTTCAAATCTCATCGTTCCGACCAGTTTAAATAAAAAGTCCTCTTCAATTTTGCACTTTAAGCAGAAGAAGAGGATTTTTTATAAATTAAGAAATCTAGAGTTTTTCAATAACCGGTTGGATGTCGTGATTGGTAATGATGAATATTTGATTAAAATATCGCTTGTCTTGGTCATCTGGCAATTCGAATTTGGCACATAGAATATCTAGTATTTCATCTGGAATTGGAAAAGCCCGATCCCTATTTTGTTGGTTTACAATGTGTCGAGGAAGGTTAAATACTATTAGATCAACTTCATCGAATAATGGCTTGAGAAATTTAGTGGCTTCAATCCGATAAGTCGAGTTGCTATGGGTGGCATCAAGAACGACTATTCCTTTAGGATCGGTGGCGTAAACGTAAGCAAGTTTATAGTACATTTTCCACATCAGACGATCTTCGGACAAATCTTGTTGATTGCCGAGCATGACACTTCTTAGAGCATCGCTTGAAACAACATAGACATGACTGCCTTTAAATTTCTTCAAAGCGGCAGAAAAATATGATTTGCCGCTTCCTGGAACGCCTGATAAAATCACTAGCTTGTTCATAATACTGCTAAATATTAGCAAATTGATTTCTCAAAGTGAAGAGCGGGGAAGAAAAAAGCAGGATTTTCCTGCTTATTTTTAAAGTTTTTTGTTTGCCCTTCGAATTTATGCTCGAGCTTTTTCTCTTAATTCGGCGACTTCTTCTTCACTTAAGATTTCTTTTTTAATAACAAATCTCACTTTGCTTTGAAGTTCTTTTTTAACTTCTTTTAAAGCTGCTTCGTTTTCTTTACGGATCGCAATTTTGCGTTTGATGCTGTTAACAAATGCTTCGGGAACATACTCGGAGATAATTTTATCTCCTTCTCGCCATTGGCGATAATTGTACGTGTGACCAGAAATTACTTTGACAGAGATATATCCGCGTGGTAATTCTTCGACTATTTTTTCGATTTCTCGTTCTTCCTTAAAAAGTTCAAACAAACATTCGATTTCTCTTTGATTTTTTTTCATAAAATTTGTTCCTTAACCTACTGATAGTA
>JAEZSD010000090.1 GCA_023422095.1 Bacillota bacterium | reverse complement strand
TTAATAATTGACACAAACATATTGTTTTATGCAAGCCAAATAATTAAAATACAAGCGAGTTCATTATGAAAAAAATTGAGCGCTTAAAAAAGAAATACAACAACTTCCTCTACGACCACATCTATTTAAAGCGTGTCTTGCATGAAACTAACGGTGTTTTATGTGGTCTAATTTCTGCTTTGTTATATGCTTTTGGATTTGCGTGTTTTATTTCTAGTGTTGTTGATGCAGAACCATTCAATATTGTCACTGGTGGTGTTTCAGGTCTAACACAAAATATCGCCCTCATTATCCAATTTAGTCTTCCTAACGTAACTATTACTGCTGCCCAAGTGCAAGCCATTGGATATACTTGCTTTAATATACCTTTATTAATTTTTGCTTTCTTAAAAATAGGAAAAAGATTTGCTATCCAAACCGCAATCAATGTTGTTCTCTCTTCGTTATTCCTCTGGCTTTTAACAGAATATGGACAAGGTCTAATTCATTCCGTTGTCGAGTCTCCAATGCTCGCTTTTCAAAACGGAGGACAATATCAAAGCATAGTCATTGTGCGCGCGCTGTTCGCTGGTATCTGTACAGGCTTCTCAAGCGCAATTGCTTTCAAGGGCGATCTCTCTTGTGGTGGTATTGATATTGTAACCTACTACGTTTCAATGAGAAAATCAACTTCCGTTGGAAAATATTCAATTATATTTAATAGTTTCATAGTATTAATGTATTCAGTAATTCTTGTAATTCATAGTTCTATTGTGGGCACTTTCCAAGACAATTTTGGAATTGCAATAAACTCTTTGTTGGTTTCAGCTGTCTATATGTTTATTACTAGTTTGATCGTCGATTTAATCCATTTAAGAAATAAGAAGATTCAAATCGAATTTATTTCAAAAAACCAATCTTTGGGCGAGATTTTGATTGCAAATTTCCCACATGGTGCAACGATGTCAAGAGCTGAAGGCGTTTATTCTAACGAACAAAAATATGTTATTCACATGGTGGTTTCTTCCTTTGAAACTCAAAAAGTTGTTGCTCTTGCTAGGCGAGCGGATCCCCACGTATTTATTACCGTTACCTCTCTTGTTCAGGTTTACGGGAACTTCTTTATTCGACCAGTCAATTAAAAAAGCACCTTCGAAGTCGTCGGTGCTTTTTATTAACCTTTTATTTAAGAATAACTCGGTGGAATATTTTCTTTCCTTTTTTAATTTTTATTCCTTTAATGAGATCTGCTTTTTTAATTAGTAAGTTGGCATCTAAAACTTTTTCTCCATCAATACTTATGCCACCTTGTTCAATCAGCCTGCGACCTTCACCTTTTGAGGAGGAAAGACCAGTAAGAATCATGATTTCAAGTAATGATTTTTCTTCTAAGGTGGAATCATCTATTTCGGTTGTCGGCATATGGGTGTCATCCACTTCACCACTAAACAGTGCTCTGGCGCTTTCCTGTGCTTTAATAGCTTCAGGTTCACCATGAACAAGTTTTGTTAATTCATAGGCTAGTACTTCTTTGGATTCATTTATTCTTGAAGCATCCCAACTTTCGATTTCCTCGATTTTTTCTAGAGGCAAGAATGTCAGCATCTTCATTGATTTAATAACCATTGCGTCTTCGACATTTCTCCAGTATTGGTAAAATTCAAAAGGAGATGTTTTTTGTGGATCAAGCCAAACTGCTCCTCCCACAGTCTTCCCCATCTTTACTCCATCACTATTAGTTAAAAGTGGAATGGTGAGAACAAAGGCATCCTTGCCAGTCTTCTTCCTTATCAATTCAGTACCACCTAACATATTGCTCCATTGATCATCGCCACCAAACTGAATCTGGCAGCCATAGTGTTTATTTAGATGATAAAAATCATAAGATTGCATAATCATGTAATTGAACTCAAGAAACGTTAATCCTTTTTCCATTCTTTGCTTGTAGCATTCAGCTGCCAACATTTTATTAACTGAGAAGCAAGATCCAACATCTCTTAACAATTCGACGTAATTGAGTTTAAGCAACCAATCCGCGTTATTTAAAGCCCAAGCTTTTCCTTCACTGAAATCGATAAATTTGGACATTTGTTTCTTAAAACAATCAATATTGTGATTGATAGTATCAAGGCTCATCATGGAACGCATATCACTCTTTCCAGAAGGATCCCCAATCATCGCGGTTCCACCCCCCAGCAAAACGATAGGCTTATTCCCCGCCATTTGAAGGCGTCTCATTAAAGATAATGTCATAAAATGACCGACATGAAGAGAATCGGCGGTCGGATCAAAACCAATATAGAAAATTGCTCTCCCAGCATTAATTAGGTCACGAATTTCCGGTTCGTCGGAAACTTGAGCTACCAATCCACGCTTGACTAGCTCTTCATAAATTTTCATATTTGTCTCCTTTGGATAAAAAAATCCTCGAATACAGAGGACGACTTAATCGTGGTACCACCTCAGTTTAAACGGTTTTCGCAAATCGTTCCTTAGTGTGTGCTATTGCACAACGTTCGCTATTTCGGGCGAACCCGTCTATCCCTACTTATTTCAGGTAGCAGCTCGGGAATGTATTCCACTAGATTTAGCTTCATCCTTGCACCAACCGGATTATCTCTACTCACTATTTCCTAATGTACTTGTTTCCTTCAACGCTTTGTATATATAAATTATCACATTCAGACTGAAAAGAATATATTTTGTAAACAAAAAGGCTAGGTCACTTTTTTAACCTAACCATATTTGTAAACCGAATATTTGCTGATTGCTTAATCCGTTATAGTGGTGTTCGAACTATAATCTTCTAGCAAGCCATCATCATCGTATTTGTAGAGACCAACCGTATTTGTATCCCCTGTTTCTATAACAGTGAAAGTTCTCATCTTTTCAGGAGTCTTACCATTCTCATCAATCCAAGTTCCCGTATTGACGTAATATTCGCCATCCCCAAAGGAATCAAGAATCGTATTGTGAGTGTGACCAAAGACGACAATATCGACATTTTCTTCAGGATTGTCAATGTACTGAGCCTTGGCTTGATCCGAGAAATATTTAGATGATAACGCTCCGGACGCCGCTTGGATGAAACTGTTTGGAACATTGACATTATTAATATCTTGACGGTCTGCCCATGTTCGTTGAATATTGCGATATAAAGTAGGGGCCGAGATAGTGCCGTCTTCTTCTTGCACAGGATAGAAATCGAGGAATGAATATGAGTCATCAAATCCAGCAAAATGCATATCAAATACATCGTCTTCTAATGGTTCATTCGGAGTGAGATGAGCAGATATTGTCTGAAGAATTTGATAGTACACAAATGCCCCGTATTGATCGATATCACTGACATCAGGAGCATCATTAATAACTGGTAATTCTCTTTCATTTTCTGGCTCTCCTTCTAAAACCCATGTGGCTCCGTAACGGGCATAGAAATAGCCAGAAGGAAGTATCGAGTCATCGTTGCCGACAAGTTCCGCGTTTGTTAATGTATCAGGAGCTGAAAATGGATCATAACGATGGCCATGTTCAATAGCGATTTCGTCATGCTCACCCGTATAATAGACACCGACACCACGAGCGTCAGATACATGAACGATTCCAGGAATAGCTTCTTCAAGAACTGAAGCTTCGAGAAGCATATCATGATTTCCAATGACATAGACTAGCTTAACGCCACTATCAATGACATTATTAAATTCATCGATTATATCTTGGTTATTGTCTACACAGGCTTGATAAAAAGCGGTTGAATCTGTGTAACTTTCAAAATAGACAGGAAGAAACCATTCATCCAAAAAATCTCCGGCGATAACGAGCTCACTCACATCAGTAGTGACTTGTATTCTCTGAAGGAATTCAATTAAAAAGGGAACATTATCATTGATTTCGCTATAGGCATCATTGATTCCGAGATGGATATCACTGATGACAACGACCTTATTGCGAGTTTCTACCACTTCCCATAAAGGCTTTGGGTCATCTTTTGCTCCGCATCCCCCCAATACAACTAGGGAAAGGGCAACTGAAGTACAACTTAAAAGTGTTCTCAGCATCCTTTTGTTCATTTTCTCCGCTTGTG
>JAEZSD010000024.1 GCA_023422095.1 Bacillota bacterium | reverse complement strand
GGCTGACGAGAGGAGACTGAACGAGCATATCACCCTTTCCAAGGAGTTTTTCTGCTCCTCCTTCACCGAGAATAGTAATGGATTGGGTCACGTTTGATGTCGCTAAAGCGACATGAGTGGCAAGATTGCTCTTAATTGAGCCAGTAATAATGTTCGTGGTTGGACTCTGAGTAGAGATTAGTAGGTGAATGCCACAGGCACGAGCTTTTTGACCTAAAAGTAAAATAGGTTGTGTCGTCTCTTTATGAGTTGTCACTAAATCACCAAACTCATCGATGACTACGATGATATATGGAAGTTTAGGTTTATGATTTTCTTCAGCATATTCGTTATATTCAGGTATGGAAGTACATCCACCAGCTTCTTCGAAAAGGATGTATCTCTCATTCATTTCTTCCACCATCTTGTTGAGGAACAAAGCCGCTTGGCTGGAATCGCTGACAATAGGACATAATAGGTGAGGCATGTCGCGATAGCGAACCATTTCCACTCTCTTTGGATCGATAATTGCCATCCGTAGGGCTTCCGGAGAATTACGCATCACAAGGGTGGTTATCAAAGCGTGAATAAATATTGATTTACCACTTCCTGAGGTACCAGCCACGAGCAAGTGAGGGAATTCATTGAAGTCGGCATATATGACATCCCCAGAGATATTTTTGCCAAAAGCAACCGCAAGGGGATGTTTCTTTGAATCAGGAAGATTTTCGTAGACTTCCTTGAAACCAACTGGGGTAATCGTGGCGTTAGGAATTTCTAATCCAGAATATATTTGTCCTTCGACGACTGGTTCAAATCTAGCAGGGACTCCTCCTAATCTTCTCGATAAATCATCGACAAGGATATTAATGGAGCGAGAGGAAACATTGCTCTCGTAGCGGATATTGAAACGAGTGACAGCAGGACCAATTGTATAATCGATGACATTAGCTCCGATATTGAAATCGGCGAGCACTTGGTTAATCAGCACAGTTCTCTCATCCGCGACTTTTTTATTGACCTCTAAAGCTTCGGTGACTTCTAAGGTATCGAGTAATTCAGGAGAAGGAGCAACCCACTTAATCGGTTTATTTACCACTGGTTGAGGGGCAACTTTTTCAATATCTTCAACTACTGGTTCAAGCTTACTAACTACTTTTCTTTCTACAAAAGTGGGCTTAATTTTGGCTAATTCAATATCAACAACTGGTTTAGCATTGAAATCAAGTTGAAGTTGTTCAGCCTTGGAAGGTTGCTCATTGATAGGGGGAGTAACAACTGGCTGATTCACATTCTTTTCTTCTTTAGGAAGATTTGGAGCAGGAGTATCAACTAAATCAGGATGAATAAAGCGGGCTTTTACAAAACCGCCATCGCGGGGGTAATTAGAGTTAATTGGCGAATTGTCGGTCACCATTGGTCCACCAAAAACTGGTCGCATCGTTGTCGGTTGAGGGCGTTGGGCGTTCTTTTCGATGGAAAAATCATATTGGCCAGCGGTTTTTACTAGTGAAATACTATTGACGACACCTTGATAATCTTCTTTGGTAATCATGGTGGCTTTACCAGCGTCGATTCTAGCGATATTTTTAGGTTCCTCAACTGCCACTTTTGGAGCGGAAGGAAGAGGAACTTGACGTTGCTTTTCAATAAACTTTTTAATGTAAGGAACACAGAAGAGAATTGCTCCGATTCCAACGAGACCGGAAGAAATAATCCAAGCCCATGTTTCGCTTAAATATTTTATGATTGTGGCAGTTAAATAATTGCCAAGAAGTCCGCCTCCAAAACTATAAAGAGACCCATTTGGTTCGGTCGTTGTATAGTTTATTTGAGAAAATAGATTTAAGTCCGAGTAATAAAAATACCCTTTTTTTAAAGTTTCGTCTGCGCCACTTTGCATGTGATTGAACATGTCAAGGAAGGTAGTTGCGCTGATGCTACTTTTATCTTGGTTAAAAATTAAGGTAGTTAAGACAAGCGATCCCAAAAAGAAGACCAATAAACCGAATAAAGGGAAGGATAAACGTACTTTAAAACCCTTTTCTCTAAAGAGAAGTGAAATGCCGAGAACATAAAGAAAGATATATATAACAAAAGAGCTTACCCCAAATAAAAAATTGGGGCCGATGGTCAATGCACGGTTTATTTCTCCGACATTGATGATCATTGAGACGGATATCAAGCAGCAAAAAACACCACCAAAGAATGTTAAATGCCGAGCCGATACAGGTTTCGGATTCTTGTTTTTGCTCATACACATACATTATATAAATGTGCCAGCACATTAGTCCACGAGTTTTTAAGAAAAAAAGCACCGAAGTGCTTTATTTATCAAACTTCAATAATGATTGGCAAAATCATCGGTTCGCGACCATTTTCGCGGCGAATGAACCTTTTTGCTCTTTCACGAATGGTATTTTCGACTTTACTTCCTTCAAATTTTGAAGAAGTAGCAAGGGCGTTATTGACTTCTTCAACATAGATATTAGAAATTGATTTTAATAATGGTTCAGCCTCTTTAACAAAGACAAATCCACGCATTTGGCAATCTGGTCCAGCGATAATTTTCTTCTCTTTGATACTGACGGTCGCTGCAACGACGACGGCTCCATCAAAGCCTAATTCACGTCTCTCTTCGATGACATCGCTGCCGACTTTGCTAATGCCTGTTCCATCAACGAGAACAGGAGAAATATTAATATTATTGGCTTCATTTGAAACCATGTGAGGACGAGCAGATTCATCAAACACTAATTGCATGCCGTTATCTATGATAAAAACATTGCTGTGATTTAAACCAATACCCATTGATAGAGCGAGCTTAGCATTGCTCATTAAATTGACAAAACTTCCTCTCACTGGGAGATAGTATTTCGGCTTTAGTAGCGATAGGAAAACTTTCAAATCATCTTGGTGAGCGTGCATCGGAAAAAGCACCTTGTGATTGAGCCAAACAACTTCGCAACCAGTGCGATAAAGACTGTCGAGTGAACGAGTAGCCACCACTTCTTGAGTTGAGGTTGGTAAAGCAGCGGAAATGAAAATGTCATTTGGGCCGATAACAATTCTTTTATCTTCATTTGAGCGAGCGGCTAGCTTGCCGATATTATCATAAATTTCGCTTCCATGGCCAAGAATTAAAATAACCAAATCTTGTTCTTTGACGCGTAATAAATCTTCTTTGTTAACGATCTCCAATCCAGCCATTAAATCATTGTCTTTATTGCCGAGGAAATTCATCACTTGAGCGGTATAATCATCATAAAAATAGACCTTTTTGTGATATTTTTTACACAATATCAGTATTCCTCTAATGCGGAAGAGATTCTGCCAGAAACATGATATAAACATTCTCTGTTGAGTTTCTTTAAAATATTTTTCAATTAGATAGACGATACGGTGTTTTGGGGCACAGTAACCAGAACGATCTGCTCCTTTGCTAGGAGAGAGAAGAATAAGGGTTGGTTTTTCGGAAATTTTTCCCAAAGTCGGTAAATCAAAAATATATCCAGATTCATTCAAAGAATAATCGACAATAAAGTCGCTGGTGTAAACAATGTTTCCACGATCAGTTTCAAAAGCGACACCCATTGATTGAGCGACACTATGACAGGTTTGGAAAAAATGAATGACGTGATTAGCGATGGTCACAGTGCTCGAAGGTTCGACAATGTGAAAATCAAAGTTGGTTTTAACTTTTAAAATATTGGCCTGTCCTAACATGCACTTTTTCGTTGTATCGGTGCAGTAAACAGGAGCAGGAGCCCGATTATAAAAGTATTTTAATCCTGACATGCTTTCATCATGTCCATGAGTGATGATGTAAGCCTTTAGACGATTTCTATTTTGAATGATGTATTCGGCATTTGGCAAAAGGAAGTCGACACCAGGAATAGTTTTATCTGGTAAAGAACTACCTGCCTCAACAACGAATAAATCATTATTTATTTCTATTACGTAACAATCTCGGCCGTTTTCATCGAGTCCGCCGAGAGCACCTATTTTTATATTATCCACGCTTTAAAAAGCCTCCTAAGTAAATTGACTATGTTATATTTCTAATAATAGTATACATACTTATTATGTAAATAAAAGCGAAAATACTTATTTTTCAAATAAAAAGACCCTGTTGAGTTAATTTCAAACAGGATCTTATTTTTATTTATTTCTTGAATCGACGTGGTCCGTTAAAGGAGCGGTCTGGGCGCCCTTGATGCTCAGGTCTTGCTCTTTCGGGACGCTCGACATAACCTTCTGGTTTTTCGAGGAATTCGCGATGAGAAACTTTGACCTTGCCCTTATCATCAATTTCAATAACTTGAACTTTAATGAAGTCGCCTAATTGGACGACATCGCTAGCCTTTTCCACGAAGCCCCATCCGAGACGGGAAACGTGACATAAGCCATCAACATTGCCGAATAAGTGGACGAACGCGCCATAATCTTCAACACGGACAACTTCGCCTTCATATTCTTCGCCAACTTTGGCTTCTTTGACTATGTCAAGAATCAATTTTTTAGCTTTGTTTATGGTATCGCGATTCATGTGGTAAATTGTGACTTGGCCACTGTCTTCAATGTCAATTTTTACATCATCGCATTTGGCGATAATTTCATTGATGACCTTACCACCAGTTCCGATGACTTCACGGATTTTGTCTTCCGCAATTGTAAATGTATCCATCTTAGGAGCATATTTGCCGACATCAGGGCGAGGAGCACTAATGGCTTTTGCCATCGCTTCTCTGATAACAGCTCTAGCGTTATGGGCTTGAGCTAATGCTTCGCGTAAAATTTCTTTGCTGACACCTTTGATTTTGATATCCATTTGTAAAGCAGTGACACCTTTTTCAGTACCAGCGACTTTGAAATCCATATCGCCAAAGTGATCTTCTAGGCCTTGAATATCAGTCAAAATTGAATAAGGATGTTTTCCATCTAACGGACCAGAGGTAATTAAACCCATGGCAATTCCGCTAACCATTGCTTTTAGTGGGACACCAGCAGCCATTAATGACATACAGGAAGCACAGATACTGGCTTGTGAAGAAGAACCATTTGATTCTAAAACTTCGGCGACAGTACGAATGGTATATGGGAATTCGATTTCAGAAGGAATGACATAGCTTAATGCTCTTTCACCGAGAGCACCATGGCCGATTTCACGACGTCCTGGGCTGCCCATTCTGCCGACTTCACCAACACTGAAAGGTGGGAAATTGTAGTGATGCATCCAGTGGCGGGTTTCCTCTTCGGTTAAGTTATCGATGATTTGTTCATCAGACTTAGCACCTAAGGTTGTAATGGAAAGAACTTGAGTTTGTCCACGAGTGAACATCGCAGAGCCGTGAGCACGTGGGAGCAAGTCTACTTGAGCGTCCAAAGGACGAATCTCATCGAGTTTTCTTCCATCGGGGCGAATCTTTTCTTCGGTAATTAAACGGCGAACTTCTTCAGCGACAAGGCTTTCAAGAGTTTCGTTGACCATGCCATAAGCTTTTTGGTGAGCTTTCTCATCAGGATATGAACGAGAGTCATAATCTTCGAGAATTTCATCTTCAATAGCTGCTATAGCGTGTTGACGTTCTAATTTATCAAAAATAGAAATAGCTTTCTTTAAGCGATCTTTTGCTCTTGCAGTGACATCAGCCTTGATTTGTGGATCGCAGACATATAATTCGATTTCGCGTTTAGCAACGCCGATTTCACGAATGATTTCTTCTTGCCACTCACAGAGACTTTTAACAGCGGCGTGTCCGAACATTAAAGCTTCCAACATTTCGTCTTCATTAACTTGATCGGCACCAGCTTCCACCATGTTGATAGCTTCTTTTGTACCAGCAACAGCGATATTAATATCGCTCTTTTCTCTTTCAGCGATGGTTGGGTTAATGATCAATTTACCATCAACTCGGCCGACATAAACGCCGGCGATTGGACCATCAAATGGAATATCAGAAATACCGAGAGCTAGGGACGAGCCTAACATGGCTGTCATCTCAGGAGTGCAGTCTTGATCGACAGACATCACGGTATTAACAATTTGCACTTCATTGCGGAATCCTTCCGAGAACATCGGGCGGATAGGACGATCGATTAAGCGAGCGGTCAAGGTGGCGTGTTCGCCAGCACGGCCTTCTCTTCTTAAAAACGATCCAGGAATTTTTCCGACAGCATACTGCTTTTCTTCATAACCAACAGTAAGCGGGAAGAAATCTCCCTCTTTTGGGGAGTCGGAACAACAGGCAGTGGAAAGTACAGCTGTCTCATTTAATCTCACGAGAACAGCGCCGTCGGCTTGCTTGGCTATTTCGCCAGCTTCGACAACAAACTTCTTTCCTTCGAATTCTAATTCGAATACTCTTTTCATCTTTTTACCTCTTTTACATTAAAATGATTTCTATTTGATTCTATCAAAGTAGATAAACACTTTCAAGTGTTTACTATAAAAAGAAAATCGCCAATTGGCGACTTCTTTGTGTTCTTTTTTACTTACGTAAATTAAGATCAACAATTAACTTGAGATAAGATTCTCGGTCAGTACGAATCATGTAGTCTAATAAACTACGACGTTGTCCAACAAGAATCATCAAGCTACGCTTACCGTGAGCATCCTTTTTGTTTGCTTTCAAGTGAGCGGTTAGAGCAGTAATTTGGTCGGTGAGAATTGCAACTTGGACTTGGACTGAACCAGTGTCCTTTGCGTTCTTGCCGTACTTTTTAACAAGTTCTGCTTTTCTTTCCTTGGTTAATGCCATGGGAAATCCTCCTAACTTTCTTCTTAACTTAAACCCGGTTAATCGTTGAGGAATCGATACACTAAGTCTAAGTCGCTGTGAATATAATATATTCCTCTATCATTTAAGGCAAATACTTTTTTGCTTTTTCCAAATCTTTTTGCATTTGCTTTTTTAATTCATCAGTTGATTGGAAGCGATATTCAGGTCGAATATATTTAATGAAGTCGACAAATAAATGAAGTCCGTACAGGTTTCCGTGATATTCAAGAATGTGAACTTCAATGATAGGTTCAAGTAAGGGCATAATGGTTGGGTGAGTGCCAACATTAATCAAACATTTATGTTTTTCTCCGTGTGGATAAGCATAACCAATATAGACTCCAATCTTGGGGTGAACATAGTAATAATCCAGTCTCAAATTCGCGGTTGGAAAATTCAAAGCTTGTCCATTATGTTTGCCTTGAATAACTAATCCCGAAAGTCGGTAGTCTCTCCCTAGAAGAGATGACACATGTTCCATATCACCAGATTGAATAGATTTGGCAATTTCACTTGAAGAAATTTTTACGCCATTTTGGAGTTGAAGAGGGAATATTTCAACAGGGAAAAAGTTTCTTAAATAAGTTGGGTTTCCTTCACCTCTTGTCCCAAAACGATAATCTTCTCCACAATAAATTTTCACTGGATTAAGGGGAGATAAAATCAAATTTATAAATTCGTCTTTAGTGCGTTTCGATGCATCAAGATCAAAGTGCAAAAGAAGTAGATAGTCAACACCTAGCTCTTCGAATAAATCAGCCTTATCAGCGGGTGAAGTAATCGCTTCATTAAAAGCAATCTTTCCAAGGACAACAGAAGGTGAATTATCGAAAGTTAATACGCCAACTTTATAACCTTCTTTTTTTGCGGCGTTAATAATAGCTTGGTGACCGAGATGGACGCCATCAAAGAATCCTAAGCAAAGGACAATTTTTTCATCGAGTTTGGGTGGATTGGTGAATGAAAATTCAATAAGTTCCATATTTTCTATAGTCCTCTCAATGAGACAAAGGTATCTTTCTCCTGGCGAGTGTAGATAGCCAAGGCTTTTTGGCTTTGATCTAACAATAAAATTTTATCATAGCTTTTTGGTAAATTACCAAAGTTAATTTTCATTCCGTTGATGGCTTTTTTTGTTTCTGCCTCATCCAATATCACAAAAGGAATTAAGTTTTTCAGCATCTCTTCAATGCCGATTATTGATTGTTCGTTCAGTTGATCTATCGTGATACTTTTCTCAAGATTAACTTCGCCAATTTTTGTTCTACGCAAATTACTTAAATAACCAACTGTGCCGAGCTTTTCAGCAATCGTTTCACCTAAGGTTCTTAGGTAAGTTCCCTTAGAAACTCGACATTTAAAAACGATGGCATTATCAGAAAATGATAGCAAATCGCAACTTTTTATGTTGATTTTGCGTGGTTTTCGTTCAATTTCTTGTCCTTGATGAAAGTAAGTATATAGTTTTCTACCATTGACATGAACCGCACTAGTCATAGGTGGAACTTGTTCGTTTTCACCAAGTAGCGAGACAAAGACTTCTTTAATCTCACTGATGGTGATATTTCCGACTGGACTATTCTCAATAATATTGCCTGTTACATCTCCAGTATCAGTTTTGTTTCCTAATTTTAATTCAGCGAGATATTCTTTATCAGCTTCTTCCCATAAAGGTATCGTTTTAGTGGCCGAGCCAAGACAAACGATTAATAAACCAGTAGCGAAAGGATCTAATGTTCCAGAATGCCCAACTTTCTTCTCGTGGAAAAAATGTTGTACTTTGTTGCACACATCGCGGCTGGTCCAATCTTTCGATTTGTCGATTAATAAATAACCATTCATCTTTTAATTTCTTCTTATATAAAATATAATAAGTCGGATATGAAAGCAATTCGAACCATACTCGCCTGTCTTCGACGGGCTGATCAAACTTACAACTTAATCCAACATGGAGATAAAATTGTCATTGGCCTATCCGGTGGTAAGGATAGTCTAGTTTTAACCTATGTATTATCGTTATATAAAAAATTTTCTCATACCGATTTTACCATTCAACCAGTCATATTAGATTTAGGTTTCCCTGGTTTTAATCCCTCTGTTTTAAAAGATTTTTGTCATTCACTAGGCCTCGAATTAATAGTCGCTGATTCACGGGAAGTATATCCCATTTTGGTGAAACAAAAAGGCCATCAAAAGCATCTCCCTTGTTCCATCTGTTCACGAATGAAAAAAGCCGCCATCAATAAGGTCGCTCAGGAACTCGGGTTTAATAAAGTTGCGTTTGCCCATCACGCTGATGACGCGATTGAAACTTTATTCATGAATGAAATATATGGTTCAAAGATTGGAACTTTTTCTCCTCAGATGCATCTCGAGAGAGCGGATATCACTTTCATTCGTCCGCTTATTCTCGCTCGAGAAGAGGAAATCATCGCTTTAGTAAAAGAAGAGAATTTACCTGTCTCTCCCTCCCCTTGCCCAGCTGATAAGCACACAACCCGAGAAGAAATCAAAACTTTGCTCGATAACATTTATAAACAATTTCCTACTTCAAGGCAGAACTTTTTGAATATGCTTGATAACTATCCCCAATACGATCTTTGGGGAGACCAAATTGCCTGGCAAATCGATCAAAACGGTTTAAACCTAAAACCCGTTGTATCTGCTCTTGACGGGCAACAAATGTATTCAATTAGACAGGAAGCATTTGTCAAAGAGCAAAACATTCCTAGCGAAGAAGAATTTGTTCCTGAAGAAGAGACAATTGCCCATTATTTCTTAATAAGATTGTTCAATACCCCTATAGGTGTCATCCGTTACTTAGAAAAAGAAGATGGCTTTTGGATAGGTCGTTTCGCTATTTTAAAAGAGTATCGCCAAAAAGGATACGGAAGATTAGCTTTTCAATATCTCGTTGAGCAACTTAAGGCCCGCCATACACCTTGCACCATACATATTCACGCCCAATTATATTTAAAAGATTTTTACGCATCTTGTGGCTTTATTAGTCAAGGCGAACCCTTTGATGAAGTAAACATTCCTCATATCAAAATGATTAAATCGTGTTAAAAAAAGATGCCTTAGCATCTTTATTTTTTTGACTTTTCAAGCAATTCGGAAATTTTATCTTCTCTTTGAAATCCTTCATCTAAGACAAAGGTGAGGGAAGGGATGCGGCGGGTATCCATTTTCTTTGCTAAAGAGGAACGAATGAAGCCCTTGGAGTGCTCTAAAGTTTCCATCCCTTCTTTGACCTCTTCTGGTTTAATAAAAGAGACATATACTTTGGCATAGGAAATATCCTTGCTCACTTTGACTTCTGGAATCGTGACAAAGCCTAGTTTAGGGTTATGTAATTCAAATTGAATGATGTCTGCGATATTCTTTCGAATAACAGCAGCAATTCTTTCCGTTTTGTTGGCCATAACTATTTTTCAACCACCATCTCATATCCTTCGATGATATCGCTTTCTTTAACATCATTATAGTTTTCGATTAAAATGCCACATTCAAAACCGGATTTGACTTCTTTGGCGTTATCTTTTTCTCTCTGAAGAGAAGATATTTTACCTTCATAGACGACAATGCCGTCTCGAATAATACGAATCTTGGAATTAGCGTGAATCGATCCATCAATAATCATACATCCAGCGATAGTTCCAATCTTACTCACCTTGAACAGGCGTCTAATTTCCGCTTGACCAGTGATCTTTTCGACCATAGTTGGGGCTAGCATGCCTTTCATCGCGGCTTGAATTTCTTCGATGAGGGCGTAGATAATTCGATGTAAACGAATTTCCACTTTTTCTTCTTCGGCTTTTGCTCTCGTAATGGCGCTAGGACGAACATTAAAACCATAGATAATGGCTTTAGAGGCGCTAGCTAAGAGAACATCGCTCTCAGTAATCGCTCCACTTGTCGCTCTCACGATATTAATTCTTACTTGATCATTTGATAATTTCTCTAATGATGTCTTTACTGCTTCAGCGCTACCAGTGGAGTCAGCTTTGATAATGATATTTAGAGTTTGGACTTCGCCTTCGTGAATACGATTGAATAAATCATCCAAAGAAGCACCACCGCTTATATTGCGGTCGCGAGCTTCTTTAATTCTTTTACGTTTCAAGGCAATTTCACGAGCTTCGCTTTCTTGGCTAAAAGCCATAAAACGATCGCCGGCTAGTGGCACTTCACTTAATCCGATAACAGAGACTGGGGTGCTAGGAGAGGCTTCCAGTAAAGTCTTGCGGAATTCATTGGTCATACGGCGAACTTTACCATAAGAAGTTCCCGCGACAAGGAAATCACTTTCTCTTAAGGTACCATTTTGCACTAGCAAAGTGGCCTTTGGACCTTCGTTCTTATCGAGTTGAGCTTCTAGAACCGTTCCCATCGCAAAGCGATCGGGATTGGCTTTTAATTCCTTCATTTCTGAAACGAGGATGATGGCTTCCATCAATCCTTCAATATTCGTTTTCTTCTTGGCAGAGATTTCGACAGCGATGACATCGCCACCAAATTCTTCCAAAAGAACGTTCTGGGCCATCAATTCATTTTTGACGCGCATTGGGTCGGCACCGGCTTTATCCATCTTATTAATTGCAACAATAATAGGGACTCCCGCGGCTTTTGCGTGGTCAATAGCTTCAATTGTTTGAGGCATAACACCATCATCAGCGGCGACAACTAAAACGACAATATCAGTGACACTAGCTCCGCGGGAACGCATTGCGGTGAACGCTTCGTGCCCAGGGGTGTCAATAAAGGTAATCTTTTGACCTCTGACTTCTTTTTGATAAGCACCTATCTCCTGAGAGATACCGCCAACTTCAGCATCAACTAAGCGGCTATTACGAATGGCGTCAATCAAGGTAGTTTTGCCATGATCAACGTGTCCCATAATGGTCACAACTGCAGCGCGTGGTTTCAGTTTGTTGGCATCATCGAGAATTTCCACATCTTCAAAGTTCTCGGCTGCGACAATGGTTTTCTTTTGAAAATCAAAACCAAATTGCAAACAGACTAAACCAATTAGCTCATCATCGAGGATGGTGTTAATGGTAATCATCTTTCCTTGAAGGAATAGAAATTTAATAATTTCTGAGACAGGTACATCGATAGTTTTGGCTAGCTCGACAGCACTAATGGCACCAGTGTAGATAAAAACACCACCATTAACCTTTGTTTTCACTTTATTGGTTTGAACTTTTGTGGAAACGTTCACTTCTCGAGCTGGACGAGTGTCCTTTCGATAAAATGCCTTCTTTTTTGCCATATTAACACCTTCTTTCTTTCTTTTTTATTTCTTAGAATGCCTTCTTAGGTATTCCGACAAAGCGGAATCGATTGATGAGTTAATTAAACGTTTTCCTCATCGTAGTATTTGTCGTATTCATCGTAGTCAACATCATCTTCGCGTGAAGAGTCAGAAGAATTCTCTTCTTCTTCCATGGCTTTAAGTTCTTCTTCGGTATAGATGGACATGTGTTGGCTAGGATCGACAGTGATGATAGGTTTATCATCTTCTTCGTCTTCTTTTTTGGCTGATTTTCGCCAATTCTTGCGCGCAAAGGTGGATTTTTTCTCTTCGCCTTCAAGGGCTCTCTCTAAGTCAGAAAGGGTAGTTGTTGTCTTGACAACTTTTACTTCTTCGACTTCGACTTTTTCTTGAGGAGCTGGAGCAAGAGGAGCTTCAGGAGCGACTTTTACTTCGTCATTAACTTTTGCTGGCTCTTCAGCTTTTTTCATAACGACAATTTCGTCTTTTTCGCTCTCTATTTCCAGTGCTTCATTGAGATCGTTGTCATCCTCTTCATCTTCATAGACACGAGATTGAGGAGCGACATATCCTTGAGGAAGTCCAGGAAGGACATCTTCACTTGCGGAAATACTATGTGCTTGAGCTGCTTTAGCTTCAGCAATGCGAATCTTTTGTTGTTCAATTTCTTGAGCTTGTAATTCTTCAAACGACTGATAGACTAAGCCGCTAGCAACGGCATCAGTTTCGGTTTTAATATCAATATTGTAGCCAGTTAAACGAACAGCAAGGCGCACATTGACGCCTTTTCTTCCAATCGCTAAAGATAAGGAGTCGTCTTTAACAATGGCGGTGGCAGTTTTGGCTTCTGAATCATAAATAACACCAGCGACATGAGCGGGTTTTAAAGATTCCATGATGAAGAGACCAGAATTTTCGCTATAAGCGATAATATCAATTTTCTCTTTATTAGTTCCATTACCTAATTGAGAGACAATCTTTTGAATACGTGAACCATTTTGTCCAATACATGCTCCGGCGGGATCAACTTCGGGATTGAGACTAACAACGGCGACTTTGCTGCGTTCACCCGCTTCGCGAGAAATACCTTTAATGACAATCGTGCCATCGTAAATTTCACGAATCTCCTCGCTGAACAAGCAGCGGAGGAATCCTTCGTTGCTGCGAGAGACAACAATATGGGCCCCTTTAATATCGGTAGCGACATCACTGACAAATAATCTAATTTGGTCACCGACAGCAAAGCGTTCATCCCCAATCATTTGCTTTCTTGGCAAATAGACACTGGTTCTTCCAATATTGATTGAAGCACCACGTTCATCGATTTTTTCGATGCGGCCAGTAATCATCGTGTTGATTTTGTCTTTAAAAGCTTCAAACAAGACATCTTTTTCCGCTTCGGCAAACTTTTGACGAAGGATGGACTTTATGCTCATGGCGGTAGCTTTCCTTAACTCTTCTAAAGAAGCAGGGACATAAAATAAACTTTCTTTGATGAAACCTTTTCCCTCTTTAGCAAGAGCTTTCGCTTCTTTTTCTTCAATTTCTAAAAAATCATCTTCAACTTCTTTGACGATGTTCTTCATGTGATACATTTCGATCGTTCCAGCTTCAGGATCAATGTTCACTTCGACAAGTGCATCATCGCCTCCTAATTCTTTGCGATACCCTTTGATCATCGCATCAATTAATGAACTAACGATAATCTCTTTGCTAATCCCGCGACTGACTTCAATTTGATTGAGAGCCTCTCGGAATTCTGCTGCGTTGATAGC
>JAEZSD010000095.1 GCA_023422095.1 Bacillota bacterium | reverse complement strand
TTGATCAGCTGTTAATTTTTTCATAATTTCCCTCCATAGATAAGAAAACGTTCCTTAAGGAACGATTAATAACCGCGTTACCATCCTTATTCACACGCTATTGCGTATTGCTCTTAATTATTACTATACGGTAGTAGACCGGCGGCATTGCCCGCATCTTGGGAAGTGGCCCATCTATTTGCTTCTATATCTTTTCACCGACCGATATTCTCTTTGAGAAGCATTAATAGATTTCTTTTCCTGCTTAAGGTTAATTTATCACATAAATATGATAAAAACTAGATGTCTATTTGCTTTTGATTGCGATAAATATGTTCAATCAATCCTCCGCCAAGACAAATATCACCATTGTAAAGAACAGCGGCTTGTCCAGGAGTAACGGCTTTGTATGGCTTATCAAAGATAAGTTTAATCTTTTTATCGTCAATAAAATGAATGGTGACGCCTAAGTCAGTCTGTCGATAACGGAATTTAGCAGTCAAGTGCTTTCCTTCCTGAGGTGTATCAGTGATAAAATTTAAATCTGTCACCGTGCAAGAATCACTATATAGGTAATCAGTTTCTTGCCCTGAAGCCACAAATAGGATGTTATTCTTCACATCTTTATTGACGACAAACCACCCTTTGGCTTCTTCTCCGGAAATGCCTCCGATTCCCAATCCTTTTCTTTGCCCAATCGTGTAAAACATCGCGCCTTCATGGTAACCAATGACTCTTTGAGTCTCAACATCGACTATTTTTCCTTTTTGAGCGGGTAAATAATTCATTAAGAAATCACGGAAGTGTCTTTCGCCTATAAAACAAATACCAGTGCTGTCTTTCTTATCCATCACTGATTCAAGGCCTAGTTGATGAGCAATTTTGCGAACTTCGCTCTTATCAATATCACCTAAGGGAAAAAGACATGAAGAGAGTTGTTGTTGATTAATTTGGCTTAAAAAATAAGTCTGATCTTTATTTTTATCGAAGGATTTGAGCATATAAGTTTTACCATCTTGATCAACTCTTTTAGCATAATGACCCATCGCAATTAATGGAAAACTATTTTCTTTGGCGTAATCAAGGAAAGGACCAAATTTTATGTACTTATTGCAAAAGATATCAGGATTCGGAGTTCTACCAGCACGATACTCTTTTAATAAATAGGAAAAAACGTCATCCCAGTATTGTTTAACAAAATCAATTCTCAAAAGTTTAATGCCTAGCTTATTAGCTACTTTAACAGCATCATCATAGTCTTTTTCTTGGGGACATTGCGGATCATAAATTGTTGGATTTCCTAGTTGATCATTGTTCGCCAGAGCATCCCAGTTTCGCATGAAACAGGCTGTCACTTCATAGCCTTGTTGTTGTAGCAAATAAGCAGCAACTGCACTATCAACGCCACCTGATAAACCAATTAATACTTTCATGAAAATATCTCCTTACTATCTAATAGTAGGGTAAAAGGTCCATCGTTTATGGAACTAACTTTCATATCTGCGCCAAATAATCCAGAAGAAATTTTTCCATATTTTTCTTCAATGAGTTGATTGAAATAAAGGTATAGAGGTTCTGCCTCATTGGGTCGTAAAGCGTCGACGAACGAAGGTCTTCTTCCTTTATTTGCATTACCATAAAGAGTGAATTGACTAATTGAGAGAATGGAACCACCAACATCTTGAAGCGAGATATTGATCAATCCATTTTCATCAGGAAAGACTCTTAGGGCCAAAATCTTATCGACCATCTTTTCAACTATTTCACGATTGTCACCATCAGTGAAACCAACTAATAAAAGAAAACCGCGTCCGATTTTTCCAACTGTCTTTTCTTTTATTGTTACTGAAGCTTCACTTACGGTGGTTAATACTATTTTCATGACTATTCCTTTTTTATTTTTTCCCAGTAGGTTTTAAGAGCCTGCTCATATTTATTATTCTTGTAGACATAATATTTTGATTGTTTAATATCATCTGGTAAATACTGCTGATTTACCCAGTTATGTTCATATTGATGAGGGTAGAGATAATTCTGCCCTTTGTTTGTGGAGTCTTCGCCATCAAAATGAGTATTCTGTAAAGATCTTGGAACTGATATACCCTTACCTTTACGAACATCTTCAATCGCTAAATCAATTGATAAAGCGGAGTTGCTTTTCGGAGCTGTTGCAATCAAAATTGCCGCATTAGAAAGAGGCAATCTTGCCTCAGGCATTCCAAGTTGTAGAGCTGTATCTACAGCTGATTTAACAATAGAAATGATTTGTGGATATGCCATCCCAACGTCTTCATTAGCGGAACATAAAAGACGGCGACAGGCGGCAATTAAGTCTCCACCTTCTAATAACTTAGCAAGGTAAAATAGGCTAGCATCAGGATCGCTTCCACGCAAAGATTTCATCAAAGCAGAAAGATTATCGTAATGTTTATCTTCTCCTCGATCGTAGGAAATATTACCTTTATCAATGAAATCAGAGACAATTTGCTTGGTTATTAGGCGATCACTTAATCCAAGAGAGTGCTCAAGGAAATCTAAATTGTTGAGAGCTTTGCGCATATCACCATTTGAATAATCAGCTAATAATTCTAAAGCGTCATCTTCAATATCTAATTTTAATTCTTGGATGGCTCTTTTTAATCCTTTTGAAATCTCACTAGATGGAATGGCTTTGAATTCAAAGACAGTGCATCGAGATAACAAGGCGGGATAAATATAAAAATAAGGGTTTTCAGTTGTTGAAGCGATAAGAGTAATGTCGCCCGATTCCACAAACTCAAGGAGTGATTGCTGCTGCTTCTTGTTTAGATATTGAATTTCATCTAAATACAACAATATTCCATCACTCGTAAAGACACTATTAATATCAGCAATTATCTTTTTGATATCCTCAGTTGATGCGGTTGTTCCATTTAAGCGATAAAGAGATAGGTTGCTCTGTTTCGCGATGATATTTGCCATGGTCGTTTTTCCTGTTCCAGGAGGACCATAAAAAATCATATTTGGAATGTGATTAGCCTCAATGACACGACGAAAGACACTATCCTTTTTTAAGAGGTCATACTGACCGACCATTTCGTCGAGATTATTGGGGCGTAGTTGATCCGCAAGAGGTTTCTGCATATTACAATTCGATAATCTCTTTGATTACAGTGGTATGCTCAACATGTTCTTTAATAATAACAAATGCGTGTTTAATGTCTTCGCAGACTGGGATATAAGCATCTTTTTCTTTGTTGGTATAAACCGTGCAAAGTTTGTCTCCTTTATGGACAAAGTCACCAACTTTTTTATTAAGGAGAATTCCAGCAGACATATCGATGACATCGTCGAGTGTTGCACGTCCACCACCAAGTCTCATTGAACTTTCACCAATTTCCAAAGCATCGATTGACTTAATATAGCCATCTTTCTCTGCTACTAATTCAATGATGTTTTTGCTAACTTCAAACTTTTCAGGATGTAGGATATAACTTAAATCTCCATCTTGGGCTTCCACCATTTGGCAGAATTTTTTAAATGCTTCTCCATTAGCGATAACTTCTTCTAGTTTTTTTCTAGCATCGTCTTTGTTTTTTGCACACTTGGCTTGAACGAGCATAATGGAACCAGCTGTATAGCATAATTCCATTAAATCTTCGGGACCACGTCCATGAAGAGCTTCAATAGCTTCTTTAACTTCTAAGGAGTTGCCGACTGCCATTCCTAAAGGTTCGCTCATATCTGAAAGGACGGCGCGAGTATCACGTCCTAAACGATTTCCAATTTGCACCATGATGTGAGCTAATTCACGAGCGTCATCCATGTTCTTCATGAAAGCTCCTTCACCAACGGTGACGTCAAGTAAAATGGCATCTGATCCACTAGCAAGTTTTTTTGACATAACGCTAGCGGCGATGAGAGGAATAGATTCAACGGTTCCAGTGACATCCCGTAACGCATACATCTTTTTATCCGCAGGGACTAGTGACTTTGTCTGACCAGCAACCGCAATTCCAATGCTATTGACTTGGTCAATAAATCTTTGTCCAGAAATAGCAATTGTTAAACCTGGAATCGATTCTAATTTATCTAAAGTTCCGCCGGTGTGGCCTAATCCACGACCACTTAGCTTTGCTAAGGTTGCACCACAAGCAGCGACCATTGGCCCAAGAACAAGAGTGGTCTTATCACCAACACCACCGGTGCTATGCTTATCAACTTTTACACCTTTTAACATTGAGAGATCTAATGTTTCTCCTGAATGTTCCATTGCATCAGTTAATGTTGAAACCTCGCGATGACTCATTCCTTTAAACAAAATTGCCATTTGCATAGCACTACTTTGGTAATCAGGGATTTCGCCTTGAGCGTATCCGCTAATCCAGAAACGAATTTCTTCATCACTTAATTCGTGACCATCGCGCTTCTTAATAATTAAATCAACCATTCTCATAAAAAATACCTCATTCTTATCTTAACACAGCATCGCGTATTAAGAATACTTTTTGCTTGTCTTTTATTGTACAATAAACCTATGGATTTTAAAACGCATCTTCAGAAATATCTAACGGATCAGGAAATTGGTTTGCTTATTGAATCATTGAATGAAGATTCAAAACACGCTGTGCTATTAAACCACCGAAAAATGAAAGATGACGAGTTTACAAATGCCCATCCAAATATTATCCCACACCCAATTGCAAAACACGCCTTCATTTATGACAAAAATATCTATGATTTAGGCAAGAGTTTGGAACATGAACTAGGAGCGTTTTATTTACAGGAACCATCCGCGATGACAGTTTCTAGTTTACTTAGTTTTTCGGAAAATGATGTTGTCTTGGATTTATGTGCGGCACCAGGAGGAAAAACAATTCAAGCTTCCTTTCTTATGAATAATAAGGGATTAATACTCTCCAACGATATTTCAAGAACCAGAGTGGGAAAAATTCTAGAAAATGTCGAAAGGCTGGGAATTGGAAATACAATGATTATATCAAATGATTTTTCATTAATATACGAAAAATATCGCGATACTTTCGATAAAATTATTCTTGACGCTCCTTGCTCAGGGAGTGGGATGTTTCGCAAAAACGATCTCATCAAAATGGATTGGACTTATGAAAAGGTTTTGAAGTGTCAAGAGATCCAAAAAAGATTGATTTTTATCGCCTACGAAATGCTTAAACCTGGAGGATTACTATCTTATTCTACTTGTTCGTTCTCATATGAAGAAGATGAAGAAGTCATCGAGTACTTATTAGCTAATACTGATGCGCAACTTTCTCCAATTGATGATAACCAGTTATTTTACACCACTAAAAAGGCAATCGGTGTTCATCTTTTCCCCCATTTATTCCCCGGAGAGGGTCATTATATTTGTCATATTAAAAAACCATCTCGCCCTTATGCGTCAAATCGCGAGCCAATGTTTAAAACTTACGATAAACCAATTTTGGGTTGTTCCAATGTCCTTTGTTATGGGTCTACTCTATTCGGCGTTTCTAAATTTTTCCCTATTAAAGGATTATCGATTATCAGATATGGGGTGAAGATTGGTGAAATAAGTGGAGACATTGTCAAATACGATATCCACTATGCTCGTTACATAGAAACGTTTTCCCAAGAAATCACTTTGAATCGTCAAGAGAGCCTAGAATATATTAAAGGCAACTATATCTCTTTATATAATCCACATGGCTTTGTGCTTGTGAAATACAATTCTTTAAACATCGATATGGCAAAAAGCGATGGAAAAATTATTAAAAACCGTTACCCAAAATATTTAAGAAAAAATATTGTTACTTAATCATTATGATTAAAGCGGTACTTTTTAGGGTAGCGCTTTGACATATATGCGTGATCTTTTAAACGAAGATCAAAAGAGATGGTTCTTTGAATCGAATCTTGAATATTTTTTGCGATATCCTTAGTATTCATATTTTCGTATTGACTAGGCATGACCGGTGGCAAAAACTTTATGAAAATTGGAAACTTTTTATATTCAGGATTTGTTTGCAAAACACGAGATGTCCCAAAAATAGCGGCTGGTAAAATCGGAGTGTTGGTGCGTGTTGCGGCCCTAAATGTACCATGATGGAATTCTCCGCATAAAGCCATTTGGTCAAAACTGCGTTTTCCTTCAGGAAAAATTGACCAGTTTCTTGATTTCTCTTGCAAATAATCGGCAAGAGTCATCATTGTCTTAAGCGATTCTTTGATATCATCGCGATTAATAAATAAACCATTGAGAATCTTGACGGCTAATCCAACGAAGGGCATTTTCTCGCTCTCCATTTTTGCCACAAAACTAATTGGCTTGTCTAAAATGCAAACGAGAGCCAATGGATCAAAAAATGAAAGGTGGTTAGCCACTAAATAGCAAGGCTCATTGGGAATGTTTTCTAAGCCTTCAACATGAAATTCAACATTTAAACTTTTGGCGACAGCACGGGTTAGTTTTGATAATCTTTTATATCTCAAAGCTAGAGGATAACGATCGGGATGTTTAGAATAACGTTTCATCCACGTAATATAAGCCCAAAGAATTGGAATCCCTTGGAAAAAGATAGCTTTGATGTAATGTAACATAAGAATATTATATTCTTTTTTTCTATTTAGACAATTGTATGGTTTCAGCGAGAATATAAAGACCGTTTTTATTATCGCTTTCTAAATGCCCTCGAATGACAATATAGGTTCCTTTTTTGGTTGATAATAACGGATTCTTTTGGTCTCTTGTCCAATACAAAACAGGAATATATGAAACTAATTCTTCGTAAGGTTGAAAAGCATCTTCGGCACATGTTTTAACAAGACGGAATTTCTCGTTAATAATCTCGTTTAAATAACCGGTAATCACAATACTACTAATCATAAAAAGCTCCCAATTATTGGTATTATAATCGGGAAGAACCAAGAAAAGTCGCAATCTTACTTTATATATAAAATGTTAAACGAGGTCGGAGGGATTAAATTATTCTTGGTGAGAACTTCGCCTTCTCCAGCCAGAGTTAAAGATGCAAAATACTCATCCGTGTGGAAAGTCTGATTAGCATTGGTGGGATTAATGATAACCAACAATTTTTGATATTTGTGAAGACGCTCTTTCTTGTCAGAATAAAAGACAAGTAGTCCATTATCGCAATAAATAGTTTCAAAGAGATTTTCGATATCTTTTTGGTTGTTTAATTTTAGATATGGGAGGGAGTTTTTTCTCAACTCTATTATCATTTTTAAATATGATACCATGTCAAAATTAGTGTCAACCTGCTCCCAATTCATGTTGTTAACATATAAGCGATTGTAAGTGTTATCAAGCCCATATTTGCTCAAGCCAATTTCTTGACCCATGTGGATGAAAGGGACACCGAAAGATAAGACAGTTAAAGCATTGGCAAGTTTAACTCTCTTATATAGTGTATTTTCATCTTCTTCAAAATTAGAGAAAGTCAATTTATCAAAAAGTGTGTTGTTGTCGTGACATTCAACATAGTTGATCGATTGATGAGCAAAAATAAATTTTGGTTCATAGGAGTGATTGATAATTGAACCATGAAAGATAAAGTTTGCTCCAAAACGATAGCTAATGTCTCCATTGATAAAACCTTTTTGCGCAATCTTATCGTGAAAGGTAGGGCCTTTTGCTATATCGCGAAACATCTCGTTAAAAAATCCGAAATCTGGCAATAAAGCGGCGTTATCAGAGCAAGCTTTTTGATCTTCTGGCAAGTTGGCATCCAT
>JAEZSD010000080.1 GCA_023422095.1 Bacillota bacterium | reverse complement strand
GTGTATCGCTACTGATGCTTTTGGAAATAATACTAACGTCCGGTCTTATTTCGGCAGTGAAATTATTTCCAGTCTCTTAGATCAATTTATGGAAATTCAATACGATGTCATTGATGGTCTCGCTTATTATTATGAAGAGGTCCATTTTGGGGCAAGTTCATATTTGGATATCGACGAGGATGTCTATAACAATGTTAATTTTGCCGAATGCGATGGTTTAAATGGTGCATTTGACACCGTTCTAATTGTTAACAAGATTATGACCGAAAGCATTTTCCCGACTCGCGGTGAATTAATTAATGCCTTTACACTAATGGATAACAGCCAGGCATCTAAAATATTATATCTCGCTCGCGTTCACAATAACCTCGGAATCATTACTCAAACTGTTCCTCCGACATGGAGTGATTATACTGCTAGTGTCTATGCTCCTGGATTCTTATTCAGCACTTACGGAACATCATTAGCAGATCATTTTGCACTAAGTTAATTATGCAAACAGTTCAAGTTCGGTGCGAAGAGACTTTGGAAGTTAATAAATCGAAATTTGTCGCGATTATTCTTCCCTTCAGCGACGTCGATAATTTCAAGAAATTATTGGCAGAAATAAAAAAAGAACACACGAAAGCAAAACATGTTGTCTATGCTTATCGCGTTAAAGACAAAAGCAAATCTTGTGACGATCAAGAACCAAGAGGCACAGCCGGTCGACCTTTACTTGAATTACTTCACAAGCGAGAAATGGATCAAGTGGTAATTTTTGTTGCCCGTTACTTTGGTGGCATTAAGCTTGGCGCTTCTCGACTACTTCGAACTTATGTTCAAGCCGGCGTCAATGTGCTCAACAAAGCACAATTAGTACAACTTTAGGAGGAAAAACATTATGCCAGATTGCAATCATGACTGCGAACATTGCGCGACTAGCGAATCTTGTGACAGCAAAAGCTTTAAAGCTAAATTAAATGAAGCTTCTCATATTAAAAGAATTATTGGAGTTCTTTCCGGCAAAGGAGGAGTGGGGAAATCGTTCGTTACTTCTTTATTGGCTGTCAGTTTAAAAAAACGAGGTTACAAAGTAGGTATCCTCGATGCTGACGTGACTGGGCCAAGCATTCCCAAAGCTTTTAATGTTTCAGAAAAAGCCACCGGCGAAGGAAGCTTAATCTATCCAATTTTTACTAAATCAGGAATTAAGGTAATATCCGCTAACTGCTTATTGGAAAATGATTCTGATCCAATTATTTGGAGAGGGCCAATCCTCGCCAACTTAGTAAAACAATTCTATGAGGATGTCCTTTGGGAAGAATTGGACTTCTTACTTATCGATATGCCTCCAGGAACTGGAGATGTCGCTTTGACAATCTTCCAATCTTTACCAATTGATGATTTGATTATTGTCACTTCTCCTCAAGATTTGGTGTCATTAATCGTCACCAAAGCTATTAAAATGGCCGAAATGATGAATATCAATGTCTTAGGAGTCGTTGAAAATATGTCTTATCTCTCTTGCCCTGACTGTGGGAAAAAGATTGAAATATTTGGAGCTTCGCATCTCGAAGAATTTGCTAAAGAATTGCATTTTGACATTTTAGGACGCCTCCCTCTTAATCCGGAACATACGGCGTTGATTGATAAAGGTCTTGTAGAAGATATCGTCTTTCCAGAAATGGAAAGTGTGACTCAAAGAGTCATTGAAAAGGAGAACTAATTATGAGTGATATTGAAAATCGCCGTGAACGTCTCTTTGCCAAGATGAAAGAAAACTCTGCGGCTTTATTTTTCGCGGGAACGCCAAAATTGAGAAGCGAAGATGAAACTTATCCTTTCGTTTCAAATCGCCATTTTTTCTACTTAAGTAACATCGAACAAGAGAACTCTGCCCTATTATTTGTCAAAGGAATTAACGAGAAAAAAATCTATCTTTTTATCGATGATTTTAGTGAATTAAAAGAAAAATGGACAGGAAAAAGATTAACTGTAACCGAAGCCAGAAGTCTTTCAAGAATTCAAAATGTCTATCTTAATGATTCATTTGAAAGCATGCTTTCTCTCGCCTTGACCAACAAAAATAACCAATATGGGAAAATTGATACTCTCTATCTTGATTTGTCCCCCGAATTGAAAATTAAAGACAACTATTCAACCCAAGAATTCGAAAAATTTATTTTAAGTGAGTATCCTTTTATCAAGACGATTAATGTTTACTCGATGCTCACTGAATTGCGGATGATAAAATCATCCGAAGAAGTCGGCGAAATTCTCAACGCGATTAACGGAACCAATAATGGAATTGGCCAGCTAATTTCCGAAATTAAGCCCGGAGTAGTGGAAAAACAACTCGCTGATACTTTCGAATTTTTTGGTCGCAAACATGGGTTTAGGGAATTAGCATTCCCAAGTATAGTGGCTTCCGGTAAGAACGCTACTTGCCTCCATTACCCGTCCCAAAATGACTCTTTAAAAGAGAATGACTTAATTCTCTTTGATATTGGCTATAAATCACATGGGTATTCCGC
>JAEZSD010000061.1 GCA_023422095.1 Bacillota bacterium | reverse complement strand
GCATGTAATAAAAGAGATGGTTTGTTCGAAATATCAATCAAATCAAGGGTTTTTTGTAAAATTTTCTGATAATTTCTATTATTTGCCATAAATAAACATTGCATCTCCAAAGGAAAAGAAACGATATTTTTCTTCAACAGCATGCTGATATGCCAAGAGGGTAAAATCACGATCCATAAATGCGGATACAAGCATTAATAAAGTAGATTTTGGAAGATGAAAATTTGTTACTAAAGCATCGACGACTTTAAACTTATATCCTGGTTGAATGAATATATTAGTTGATTCTTTTGTAGGTTTAAAGCAATCATACTTTGAATAGTTTGCTTCGAGTGTTCTAACAGTGGTCGTTCCCACAGCAATAATACGTTTTTTGTTTATTTTGGCTTCGTTTAATAGCTTGGCTGATAATTCGCTTATCTCGTAGAGTTCACTATGCATCAAATGATCTTTGGTGTCAGTAACTTGAACGGGTCTAAAGGTTCCGAGACCAATATGAAGAGTGATATCAACAATCTGGACGCCAATCTTTTTTAATTCTTCAAAAATATCATCGGTAAAATGGAAACCTGCAGTCGGAGCAGCTGCGCTTCCTTCTAATTTTGCATAAACTGTTTGATAACGATCGTTAGTTGTAATTTGCTTTTTAATGTATGGAGGAAGTGGCATTTTGCCTAATTTATCCAAAACTTCTAAAAATATACCTTGGTATATAAACCGAAAAACTCTTAAGCCTTCATTTTTTTCTTCAATGCATTCAGCAATTAATTCGCCATCCCCAAAAATTACTCTAGAACCTATTTTAAGCGATTTTGCAGGTCTGCATAAGCATTCCCAGTCATCATTGATAATTTGTTTTAAAAGTAGAAGTTCGCAGTGCGCACCAGTTTTGTCTTTTATGCCTAATAAGCGAGCAGGAATAACCTTGGTGTTGTTTCTAACCAAAACGTCTCCCTTATGGAAATATTTAATAATTTCATAAAAATGTTCATCCTTAAATGTCTTTTCTCCATAATTGACGGCGAGTAGACGAGAATGATCACGTTTATCAGCCGGCTTTTGAGCAATAAGATCCTCAGGAAGAGGAAAATCAAATAGATTAATATCCATTAAAAGCCTCTTTCATTGCCAAAAGCAGCGAGATTGGCATTCATGAAGTCTCCGAATCGATCTTCTTTAATTGCTTGTCTAGCGCCTTCCATTAGGTGAATTAAAAACCTTAAATTATGAATCGAAAGTAATCGCTTCCCAAAAGTCTCATCACAAACATAAAGGTGCCGTAAATAAGCTTTTGTATAATTTTTGCAGCAATAGCAGTCACATTGTGAATCAAGAGGAGAAAAGTCTTCTTTGTACTTTTCGTTTTTAATGTTTATTCTTCCCTGAGAGGTCATCAAAGCTCCATGTCTTGCTAGCCTAGTGGGCAAAACACAATCGAACATATCAATTCCGCGGGCAATTCCCCCAAGCAAATAGTCAATTGAACCAACTCCCATCAAATAACGAGGTTTACCCTCGGGCAAATACTTGACAGAATAATCAATCATCTCAAAGCATTTTTCTTTTGGCTCTCCAATAGATGTTCCACCAATTGAATATCCGGGAAAATCCATTTTTGCAAGAGCCTCAGCGCACATTTTTCTCAAATCAGGATAATCGCTGCCCTGAACAATACCAAATAAAGCTTGATCTTCTCTTTTATGAGCATCAAGTCCTCTTTTTGCCCAAAGAAGCGTTCTTTCTGTGGATCTTTTTACATATTCATAATCAACATTCCAAGGGATGCATTCATCAAAAGACATTATAATGTCAGCTCCAAGTTTTTCTTGAATATCAATTGCGATTTCAGGCGAAAAAAACAATTTGTCACCATTAAGATGACTTCTAAAATGAACTCCTTCGTCGGTAATTTTTCTATGCTCAGCGAGTGAAAAAACCTGGAAACCTCCCGAATCAGTGAGAATGGGTCCGTCGTAGTTCATGAATTTATGCAGACCGCCGGCTTTCTGAACGATGTCAGCGCCTGGTCTAATTGACAGGTGATATGTATTGGCAAGAATGACTCCTGAACCAATTTCTTTTAGTTCTTCTGGAGATAATGTTTTTACGGTTGCAAGAGTGCCGACCGGCATAAACATTGGAATCTCAACATTTCCATGTGGAGTATGCAAAATGCCATACCTCGCTCCGGTTTGTTTATCAACGTGTAATATCTCTAGATAGAAGTCTTTCATGTGCCTAACTATTTAAACATTATCATAGTTTAAAAGCAAGATTCTGATTTGCTCGTATGAGTTTCATAAAGGTTTCCTGTTTTCTAAGAAACATAAACAAAATATAACCAGCAATCATTACCGCTAATTCTCCAAGAGCAACAGTTCCAGCATAAAACCAAAACGAAACAGAGGAATCAACAAAGAGATAGAGCATCAAACCAACAATCAATCCATTTGAAACGATTGGGTAAACGAGAGATACCAAAAGTATTTTTGAATAAGCAATGAGAAGGCAGGAAATCAAAGTCGCTAGAGTTCCGAACACAATGTCAAAAATTGA
>JAEZSD010000041.1 GCA_023422095.1 Bacillota bacterium | reverse complement strand
TGTCATAGAAACGATTAATTAAGTTAGTTATCGTGGTTTTACCTGCCCCAGTGGCGCCCACTAAAGCGATCTTTTGTCCTGGTCGTGCATAGACGGATATGTCCTTGAGAACTAATTTATCTTCTTTATAACCGAAATCGACGTGGTCGAGAATGATATCGCCCTTCAATTCGCGGTATTCAATTGTTCCATCTTTATGTGGATACTTCCACATGTAGTGATGGGTGTGCTCTTCCGACTCGGTAAAGGTTCCATCTTCGTTTTGGACCACATTAGTGAGATAGACATAACCATTATCGACTTCTGGTTTTTCATCCAATAAATCAAAGCAGCGAGAGGCTCCTGCCATACCCATGACAATAAAGATCACTTGTTGCGATAGGTTGCCGATGTTGTTGTTGAACATGCGGTTGAGCATTAGGAAAGTGACGATGGTGGAGCCGAAAGCTTCGACATTGAGATGCATATCGACCAAACCGCTGGTAAGAGTAAGATTTTTAAATCCGGGAACGGCAAAGATTAAGAAACACATAAAGGCAGTGAGAACATAGGTGAAGTTTCCAATGTTGCCATTGATGGGCATAGTAATATTTCCCGCGACGTTTGCTTTGGTTGAATAGGAGGATAATTCATCGTTTAACTTATCGAATTCTTCGGCTGATTTTTCTTCATGAGTGAAGACTTTAATGACTTTTAAACCGTTGATTGATTCCTCAATATTACCTTCCACCGCTCCGACAGCCTTTTGCTGTTTGATGAAAAACTTGCTCGCTCTTCCACCGATAAATTTGGTGTTCAATAATACAGCGCCTGTTCCCATCAATACAATAAGAGTCATCCACACACTATTGATGAGCATCAGAGCTAAACTAAAACCCACTGCTAAAGTGGTGCGAAGCATTTCTGGCAAGGATTGGGATATAAATTGGCGAATTGTGTCAATGTCATTGGTGTAGATTGACATGGTATTTCCTCTGGCGTGGGTATCGAAATATTTAATAGGGAGATCTTGCATGTGATTAAACATTTTCTTGCGGAACTTGTTTTGGAAATCTTGAGTGATAATCGCCATTGAACGAGTCCACCACCAAGAGGCAAAAATACCTAAGAAATAGATACTAGCCATCCCGATAAGAAGAATGGGGATATTTGAAGTAATGGTAAAACTATTTCCCATCGCTGATCCGGTATACATTCTTGTGATATCAAAGATATTAAAGGCTCCGCCATTTTCTTTAATAGCGGCATTTAGAATACTGACGATTAATCCACTGAAGATGGATGAGCATAGATTGGCGAAAACATTGAAGACAATGCAAAAAGCATTGACGATAAGGCGTTTAGGATATAACTTAAATAATTGTTTAAGAAGGCGCAGCATCGTGCCTTTTTTGGCGCGACCTCTCTCTCTAATTCTGATTGGTGGCATATTATTTTTCACCTCCCGCTCTATTTTGTGTGTAATAGACTTCCTGATAAATCTGATTATGAGCAATTAACTCCTCGTGAGTGCCGATGGCATCCACTTTCCCATCATTTAAGATGATAATTTGATCAGCTTCTTCAATAGAAGAAATACGTTGAGCAATGACAATCTTGGTCATATCGGGAAGATCTTCTTTTAATCCTTTGCGAATTAAACGATCGGTCTTTGTGTCAACGGCGGAAGTGCTGTCATCGAGTATTAATACTTTTGGTTTTTTAATAATCGCACGTGCGATACATAATCTTTGTTTTTGTCCACCGGAGACATTTGATCCACCTTGTTCAATGCGAGAATTTAAGCCTTCTTTCATTTGGGAAACAAACTCTTGAGCTTGAGCGATTTCACAAGCCCTTGTCATCTCTTCTATGGTGGCGTTTTCATTACCCCACTTTAAGTTGTCGGCAATTGTGCCCGAGAATAAAACATTCTTCTGCAAGACAACCGCAACGTTATCGCGAAGTGTCTTGATATCGTATTTGCGAACATCTTGACCACCGACCTTCACTGTTCCATCTGAAACATCATAAAGGCGCGAGATGAGATTAGCGACACTGGTTTTACCAGAACCGGTTGAACCTAGTATGCCGATGAATTGTCCGGGCTTAATATTAATATTGATATCTTCAAGTGTATTTTTCTCAGCTTTGGAAGAATATTTGAAATCGACATTATCAAAAACAATTGAACCATCTGCGACTTCCATAATGGGGTCTTGCGGATTGACAATACTCGATTTTTCTTCTAACACTTCGCCAATACGGCGAATAGCTTCCAGCGACATCGCGAACATGACAAGAATGCTCGCAATCATCAATATCGACATCAAAATTTGGATTCCATAAGTTAATAAGGCAGATAGTTGACCGACTGAAACGCCATTAAAAATGGGGCGGCCTTCGCCGCTTGGATCCCAACCAGCGGTTTGAGATATTAAGTAGGAACAAATTCCTACGACTAGAAGATTGGAAATATGGACAGTAGTGTTCATTAAAGGGTTGTTTAAAGAAATAAGTTTTTCGGCTTTTACGAAGTCGTAAGTGATATTGTCACTGGCTTTGTTGAATTTTTCCTTTTCAAACTCTTCTCGCACAAATGATTTAACAACGCGAATTCCCGAAACATTCTCTTGGACAGATTCGTTTAGTTTGTCATATCGTTTGAAAACCCTAGTGAAAATTTTCATTGCCCCTCGAATAATTAGGAATAATCCGCTTCCCAGTATTGGAATAAGAGCGATGAAAATCCAAGCGACATGTCCTCCAGTGGCAAAAGCCATGATACCGGAGAATATCATCATTAAAGGAGCGCGAAAAACAATGCGAATCAACATTTGGAATGACTGTTGGACGCTTTGAATGTCGGTTGTCATGCGGGTGACGAGACTAGAGGCAGAAAATTTATCGATATTGGCAAACGAGAAAGACTCAATTTTGCGAAATAAATCACTTCTTAGGTTGGTAGCTAATCCGACCGAAGCTTTGGCGCCGTATCTACCACCCATTATTCCGGAAAATAAAGAGAGCATAGCCATGCTGACCATGGAGACGATCAACCACATCAAACTGATTTTGAAGGGGAGATTGCTCGTTTCATAAAGAGTAGTAAAGTCGCTTATGCCCCCAGCCTTAACTGCCACATCAATGAAGATGGACATAATGAAAGGCAAACAGCTCTCTAAGAGAGTTTCACCAACCATGAATAGTGGTGTTAGTATCGCAAACTTTTTATATTGCCTAACGCTTTTTAAAATCAACTTAATTTTATTCCACATCTTTTTTGCCCTCCATATTCTCAATCATAAGTTTTAATGATTGTTTCATGACTGCTTTTTGTTCTTCTGAGAAACCTTTTAGTAGTTTGTCTCTAGTTTCCTCATTTGCTTTTTTAAAGTTATTTATTGTTAACTTAGCCTTTTCCGTGAGACTGATAGCGTAGTGATGGTGGGCGTCGGCCTTCTCAATCAGCCCATTATTGGTTAATCTTTTGACCAGTCCACTGACTGTCGATTTACTTAAGTGGAAGTGGCGTTCTAGATCGCTTTGCTTAATAATTTCATTTAAGACCATGTTGTGATAATGAATGTAAAATATCACTCGACCTTGTTGGCTAGTTAAGCCAAGATTTTCCAGTCGCGCATTGAACGATAAATCGAGTTGCTTAGAGAGGTAACGAAAAAGACCTAACAGTTCGGGTTCTCGATTTGGTGGAACAAGCTTTTCTTTTTTCATAGTTCATATAGTCTAGGGTTCGCATACGAACTTGTCAATAAAATAATTGCCCTTTAAATGACTTTAATAATGTTTTTGAGTATAATTTGTTTGTGACAATAAAAAAATCACATGTTGAGAACAAAACTCTTGATTCACAAGAGTAAAATGAGTAATCTTAGTAATTCATAACTAAGGAGAAAGATATGAAGAAAATATTAAAACTAATCCCCCTAACCGTATTAATGTCATTCGCTATCACTGCCTGTGACTTTAACTTTTTCACTACTTTAGTGACTGGAATCGTCTTAAACGAGACGGAACTAAATTTATCGGTCAATGAAACTTATCAATTGACTTCGACCATCTTCCCGGTTGACGCCACTATCCAATCATTAAGATGGACATCAGATGACGAATCGGTCAGTGTCGACAATGGTCTTGTGACCGCCCTTAGCGAAGGCGAGGCGACTGTTACCGCTACCGCTAAAGACGGAAGTGGTATTACTGCCACTTGCGAAGTTACGGTTTCTTATGTTGACGCGACTGGAATTTCTCTATCTCCCACCAGCTTAGATATTTATACTGAACAAACTAGTGAGCTCGTTGTCACTTTTACACCTAGTAATACTTCTAATAAGAATGTCACTTGGGATTCCAATAACGAAACCGTGGCAACAGTTGATAATGGAATTGTCTCCGGTCTTTCTGAAGGCACTGCCACAATTACTGCGACATCAGAAGATGGCGGATTTATCGCAACCTGTTCAGTCTCTGTTTCTATTGCCCCTGAAGTTGAAAAAATAACACTTCAATCGACTTACATGGATTATGTTGAAAACAATGTTTATAACATTGATAGTTGCCCAACCATCGGAACTGGCAAACTATTAGTTATCCCTGTTTGGTTCACTGATTCAAGCACCTATATTACCTCGGAAGCTAAGAAATCCAATGTCCGTTCCGACTTGCAAAAAGCCTACTTTGGCACTGAAGCTGAAACTGGCTGGAACAGCGTTAAATCTTTCTACGAAGAGCAATCAAAAGGCGCCCTCACTCTTGAAGGGACTGTTACTGATTGGTATCCTGCTAACCAAAATTCGACCTATTACTATAGCGAGATTGATGGAAGCGATCTTACATCCATGCTTGTTGAATCTGCCACTAACTGGTACTTCACCAACAACCCCAGCGAATCAAGAAGTGATTATGACCGCGATGATAATGGTTATCTCGATGGTGTCATGCTCATCTACGGTTCACCAGATTATAGCGCTTTGACAAACAATGAATCGATTGATGACTATAATATGTGGGCATACTGTTATTGGTTACAAAAATCTTCTCTTAATTCTGTCATTAATCCTGGTCCAAATGTTTATTTCTGGGCCTCATATGACTTCATGTACGGAAGTCTCACCGCCTCCAGTCGAGCTGGTACATCTTACGCAAGTGGCGATACCTCTTATTGTAGTGTTGATGCACATACCTATATTCATGAAATGGGCCACGTCTTTGGTTTTGATGATTACTATGATTATAGTAGCCAATACAATCCTGCCGGTGGCTTCTCGATGCAAGACTATAACGTCGGTGGCCATGATCCTTACTCTGTGATGGCGGCTGGATGGGCTGAACCTTATATTCCTATGTCCAGTGCAACTATCACCATAGGTAATTTCCAAGACACCCATGATTTAATACTTTTAACTCCAAGTTGGAATACCAATGATTCTCCATTTGATGAATACATGCTCCTTGAGTTATATACTCCAACTGGATTGAACGAATTTGATTCCATACATCAATACGGTGGTGGATATCCAAAGGGACCAACCGTTCCCGGCATTCGTTTATGGCATGTGGATGCGAGATTAACGAGATACTTATCGGGCGGTTATCAAACCACTTTATCTACAGATCCAACTATTAGTAGCGTTTATTCCGCCATGTCGAACACCTATTATTCTTCTGAAGCTGCGGATTATATTTCTCCATTAGGCTCAAGTTACGCTGATTATAATCTATTACAATTAATTAGGAACAATTCCTCCGAAGACTATACTCCTACCGCTGATTTAACGGCAAGTAACCTCTTCACAAGTGGTCAAAGCTTCAGCATGAGCAATGTCGCTGGTCAATTCGTAAATTCTGGAAAGCTCAATAGCAACATTAACCTTGGATGGTCATTCACTGTTGATAGTCTCTCTTCTTCCAGTGCGACCATCACCCTCTCTCGAATCTAAGTTCGATACAATAAATCATTAAGGTCTAGGATTATTCCTGGGCCTTTTTATTTATAAAAAACCTTTCTCGTTTTAAGAAAGGCTTTGAACATAAACTATTTGGAGACTTAAGCGTTATCTGGTTTTTTCTTTTGGAATAACTTGACGACCCAAGCAACAATTTTATCATAGAACTTATTAGCTAAGAAGATTGACAGTATTCCTGAGCCAGCTCCAAAAATAATACCGGCGATGACATCTGTTGGATAATGAACACCAAAATATAGTCGAGAAAAAGCAATGATTACCGCTACAACGATAGCCACAATTCCGGTTTTACGATGGTAGTAGAAAATTATCGTCGCACATAATGCTGAAGAGAATGAATGCCCCGACATAAATGAATAGGAATCTGGAACTTCAAAGAAGCCCAAGAAAGAACTTCCACTTGGAAGCATCCAATTGCTTACTCTCTCAAAGAGAGTTTGGCCGATAGCTCCAATTTCGAAAGGTCGAGGTCTCTGGAATGAATATTTTATGATGATGTTATTGCCTAACATTGCAAAAACAATCAACGCAAAACCTAGGACGATACCGGTTTTACGCCATTTTTTGAAGAATAACATCACAATTACAGCAATAATCCAAATTAATCCCTTATCACAAGAAAAAGTAAAAATATCAAGAATCCAACTTAACCAGTCTAATGATGGATTGGCGTTAGCTCTCGTGAGCCACTCCAAGAAATTAAGCTCCCAAGTCATATTTCTCTCCCTCAGGTTTCTTTCTTGAATGACGAACTAATAGATAAGATAATCCAGCGCAGACCACTAACAATAAAATGCCGATAGGAATCTCAAATTCCATTCCCATAATCGGATTATATCCTTGGATTGTTTGACCAGCCCAAACAAGGTAGTAATTAAAAATAACCATGTTGAAGAATATGACCAAAATGCTGCCAAAGACAAAACCCGCAATCGCAAAATATGTTCCATTATGATGTTTCCCGATAAAGAACTTCATTGCTTTTGAAGTAATAATTACTCCAATAAGAACCCCAATAGCGAAAGATCCGAGCATCGCTAATAACTTCCAAGTATTGGAAAAATCACCTGCGGTTAAGATTTCTTTTACCCATTGGATGGTATTTTCAAGTAAAGGCTTATAAAAACCGAGAATTAATAAAATTAAAGAACCAGATAAACCCGGCACTGTAAGAGCGACAGCAGCGATTATTCCAACAGGAATCAGAATAAGAACAAACCACCAAGGCATATTAGCAAAATGGCTATTAAGATCCATCTTTCCACCGAACAAAACGGAAACAACTCCGAGCGCGATGACAAACAAAGCCCCTAAAATGGCTAATATGATATATTTCTTGGTTATTTTTACACTTCTTATTTCATCGACAACTCCAGGAAATGAACCAATAAGAAAGCCGGCGAAAATGCAAATAAGGCCGAAAACAAATTGCTCAAGAGCACGATCAAATAACCAAACGCAGGGAATAACTGCAAATATAATACCTAATAAAATTGGTAATAAAATGGCGAAAGAACGGGCAAACTTTTTTCTAAAATTAGTAATAGCCCAGATGATTGATTCATAGACTTTTAAAACAACCGCAACAGCTGAGCCACTGACTCCAGGAATAGCGGCGCCAGCGCCAATACCCATCCCAGCTAGAAATTTTTTAAACCAGTTTTTTGCTTTCATGTGCTTTTTAGTCTATCAAGAATAGTTATCTTTGTTAAGATATGCTTTTGTTTTTAAGTTTGTTATAATAATCGGCAGGACTAAAAATGAAACTAATTGTCGGTTTAGGTAACCCCGGTAAAAAATACGAAAAAACTCGTCATAACATGGGCTTTATGGCCATCGATCTCCTTAGCGATGCCGCTAAAATTGATGTTGATAAAGATATTTTTCATGGTCTTTTAGGCCGCGGAAAAATATTAGATGAGGATGTTTTGTTATTCAAACCTACCACTTTCATGAACCTGTCTGGGCTAGCTGTCAGTGAGGTCGTTAATTATTTCAAAATTGACATCGAAAATATCATTATCATCTTTGATGATATGGCGTTAGCACCAGGACAAATCCGCTTAAGAAAAAGCGGTTCTTCAGGCGGTCACAAAGGAATGCAAAACATTATCGAAGCCTTAAAAAGTGAAGATATCAAACGTATCCGAATCGGCATCGGCGAGCCACTAGAATACGACTCAATTGACTATGTGCTTGGTAAGCCACTAAAAGATGAACTACCGTTAATTAATGAGGCAATTCAATCTACTATGGAGGCAATTAAAGTTGCTTTCAAAAAGGGATTTGACTATGCGATGAATACATTTAATTGAGGAGACTAATAAATTATTGAATCTATTTGATAAGTTAAAAAACAGTAAAGCCCTCCCCCCCTTTCTCGCCAGAAAAGGGCATTTTGTCGTTGATAGTTCTATTGGCATTGCCTTGCTTACTGCATCAGCCTATCGCGAAACACACGGCCAATATCTCATCGTGGCTTCAAACTTATATCAAGCTCAAAAAATTTATGGCCTCGTTTCTTCTTTTATTGATTCAAAAGATATTTATTTATTCCCAAGCGATGAACTGATTCGAGCCGAAAATATGGTTCAATCAAAAGAGATGGTTGCCCAAAGGTTATTTGCGCTGAGCAAGATAGTTTCTGGACAAGCTCAAATCGTTATTGCAAATGTCGCTTCTGCGACACGTTATTTACCATCCCCTTCTTTATTTAAAGAACAAATCATTAATTTAGAAGTCGGTCACTCATATGATTTAATCGAATTGAAGAAACAACTTGTTAGGAATGGATACAGTCTCGTCAATAAAATTGATCAGTCTCTCCAATTTGCTATTCGCGGAGATATTTTAGATATTTTCTCAGTCAATAATGATTCTCCAGTCAGAATTGAATTTTACGGGGATGAGATTGAATCGATGCGATACTTTGATATCGCCACTCAAACCTCAACCACATCTATTAAGGACACTATGGTGCTTCCAGCAAGCGATATAATTCTCGGAAGCGAAGAATTAAAAAAAGGTCCTGATAAACTCCTTGATATTCTTGAGAGCGATGAAAAACATGTCTCTCGTGGTGATTTTGAAACTCTCCGAGACAACCTTACTGAGGACATCGATAAAATTATCTCATATGAATCAAGTCAAAGGATCTATAAGTACTATGGCCAATTACTCGATCAGCCTTTCTCTCTTTTTGATTATTGCAAACCTTTCATCAAAATATTTGTCGAAAAAGATTCGATTATTCAATCAAACGAATTGTTATTAAAAGAATCGAATAATTATTTAGGAGAGTTATTCGAAAAAAGACTGGCAATCAGTCATTTATCTTTCTATCAGGATATCAATCGCTTAACTTTGTTTTCTGGTAATAATATTATTACTACATCAGAGTTTTATGCTCATCCAGACGATATTTCTTTTTCTTTGAAAAATGTTCCATTTCAAGCCAGCAAAACAGTCGATATGTTTTCAATTATTCAAAGCTACCTCAATGAAGACTATCAAATCGTCTTATCGCTTTCGAAAAACGAGCACATCAACGTTGTGCAAGAAGGTCTATATAAGTTAGGGAAAAATTGCGAGGTCGTTCATGAGTTTGCCTTACCTGAATCAAAGATTGGCCTAACCGCCTTCTCTCTTCCTCAAGGGTTTGTCTTGCCAGATGAAAAAATCGTTTATTTAACTAGCGCTGAATTATTCAATGAACGTGTTAAAACAGCTCGTTTTGACAGTCGCTTTAAAGAAGCGACAATTCTTAAGTCTTACGAGGATTTGGAACCTGGAGATTATGTCGTTCACGAATACCAAGGAATTGGGCAGTTTGTTGAACTAATTAATTTAGAAGTGGATAATATCCATCGCGACTATTTGAAAATTGCATATCATGGCGGTGAACTCCTCTATGTTCCTCTTTCTCAATTCCAATTAGTAAGAAAATATTTAGGCAAAGAAGGCTCCGCCCCTCGATTGTCTCGTCTTCACAGTAAAGATTGGGAAAACACCAAAAAGAAAATTAAACAAAGAGTAAATGATTTAGCTGAACGATTGATGCGTTTATATATTGAAAGAAGCAAAGCGAAAGGTTTTGCTTTTGCAGAGGATGATGAATTTCAACAGCAATTTGAAAGAGCCTTTCCTTATGAATTAACCCCCGATCAAGATCGCGCTATGCAAGATATTAAAGCTGATATGGAGTCTTCTGCTCCTATGGACAGACTTCTATGTGGAGATGTTGGCTATGGAAAAACTGAACTGGCTTTTAGAGCGGCTTTTAAAGCAATTAACTCGGGAAAACAGGTTGCAATATTATGTCCCACAACACTGCTAGCTAGGCAGCATTACGAATTAGCCTTAGAGCGATTTTCAAAATTTGATGTCAAAATTGCAGTCTTTTCGCGATTAATTCCTGAAAAGCAACAACAAGAATATATTAGAGGAATAAAAAACGGAACCATTCATTTGGTAATTGGAACTCACCGATTGTTATCAAAAGAAATTGAATTTCAAAACATCGGTTTACTGGTGATTGATGAAGAGCAGAGATTTGGCGTTGAACAAAAAGAACGATTAAAAGAGATTAAAAATAATGTTGATGTCCTAACCCTTACCGCTACTCCAATTCCGCGAACTCTTCAGATATCTTTGCTCGGTGTTCGAGCGATGTCGATTATCAATACTGCCCCTCAATTTCGCATGCCGATTCAGACTTATGTCATTCCTTTTAACATCGACATTGCTAAGGAATTAATTCAAAGAGAATTAGGAAGAAAAGGGCAAGTATTCTACCTGCATAACAACATTTCAACCCTTTATATGTGCGCTAATCGTCTCCATCGTTTGATGCCAGAAATTTCGATTGGAGTCATTCACGGCGGCATTGATAAAGAAGATATTGAAGAAACAATGATGAAGTTCTATAACGGTGAAATAGATGTTCTAGTTTGTACTTCAATCATTGAAAATGGAATTGATATACCTAACGCCAATATGATAATTGTCGAAGATAGTGAAAACTATGGTTTAGCTCAGCTTTATCAAATTAAAGGAAGAGTAGGTAGAAGCGATCGCATTGCTTATGCCTATTTGATGTATTCACCTCATAAAATTCTTAAAGAGAAGGCTCAAAAAAGATTGAAGGCAATTCAAGATTTTACTGAACTTGGTTCTGGTTATAAGATTGCCCAACGTGATTTAATGATCCGTGGTTCCGGAGATGTCCTCGGACCTGAGCAAGCCGGTTTTATCGATTCTATTGGCCTCGATATGTATATTAAGTTATTGAACGAAGCGGTGAAGGAAAAAATGACTGGCGAAAAATCTGAGGAAGCAGAATCAACGCCGACTTTATCTATAGATGCCTTTATTCCCGACAGTTTCGCTAATGACTCAGATAAAATTGAACTCTATCAAGAAATATTGTCCTCTCCATCTATTGAAGCATTGGCTTCTACCAAGATTAGAACACGCGATATATTCGGCAAAATACCACCGGAAGTTGAACTTTTATTCCAAAAAAGAAATATTGATTTACTAGTCAAAGAAGCAAGAGCGGAATCCTTACAAGAAAAAGCCCAAGTAATTGAATTAACATTAGGGGATGATTATATAAGAATTAGAGGAATTGGCAATATGCTCTTCCAAGCAGTCATTCCTTTCCTTCAAGTTGTAAAAATAAGTTATTTGAACAATAAGTTTAAAATTTCTTTAACAAAAAGGAAAAATTGGATTATTGATATAGAGAACATATTAAAGAGTTTGGTAAATGTTTTGGTTAATAATAAAATGATAGATGAAGTATGAGAGCAGATTTAGTTTTAAAACAAACCGCAATTATTAAGCGAAGAGTAATTGCAAAGTCTCTGTTAGAAAGGGGCTATGTTTTAGTTAACAATAAAATTGCTAAACCATCAACAGAGGTTAAAAACAATGATGTTTTATGCGTAACCTTAGGTCAACGTATTATTAAAGCCAAAATCACTATTGAACTGCGCGGCAAAAAAGAAATTGCCTTAAGCGAAATTGTTTCTGTTGAGAAAAGCCAAAATGAATCTTAATTTAGATCAAAATAAAAAATATTTATTAGCCTGTTCTTTTGGGCCTGATTCCATGGCCTTGTTTTCCTTATTATTAAAAGGTAATTATTCCTTTTCAGTTGCTCATGTTAACTATAATTTAAGAAAAGAGTCACGTGAAGAAGCTAAGGGTTTAAGCCAGTTTTGCCACGCGAATAATATCCCCTTGTTTATTCATGAAGTTAAAGAAAAAATAACAACCAATATTGAAGAAAGGTGTCGAGAAATTCGCTACCATTTTTTCCAAGAATTATATGCTAGTTTAGGTATTGATTTTTTGCTTGTTGGGCATAATCAAGATGACAACATAGAAACGTATTTATTGCAAAAGATTCGCAAAAACCTCGTTAATTTTTACGGAATCAAAAAGGAGACGAACATGTCAAACATGAAAATTATTCGTCCTTTACTTGATTACAAAAAAAGTTTATTGGAAGATTTTTGTCTTGAAAATAATATTCCGTTTTCTATTGACTCAACCAACTTAACCAATTTATTTAAAAGAAACATTATTCGACACGAAATTGTTGAAAACTTGAGCGATAAAGACAGAAAAGAAATTCTATTAGAAATTGACAATAAAAATAATGAACTGTTTACCTTAAAAAGCAAAGTCGAAACTGAGCGAGCTAAGGAATGTGATTTTCTCAAGGAGCTTAACGATAAAGAACTAGCTTATTCTCTTATTTACTTAGGAAGGAAAATAAAGCCTGATTTTGAAATCTCTTCACGATTTGTTAAACAAGTAAGAATACTTCTAGAATCTGATAAGCCAAACATTGAAACGAAGGTTAATGATTTAATTTTTGTAAAAGCTTACAATCTTTGTTACTTTTCTCTTCCGCTTGATTATATTGATTACTCTTTTGAAATGAAAACGCCCAACTTACTAGACACGATGTTCTTTTATGCTGATTTCCGTAATGACTATTCAAATAGAAATATCTCTATTGACGATTTTCCCTTAACCATTAGAAACGCAAACAAACAAGATGAATACAATATTTCCGGTTATAGGACAACTATTAGGCGCTTGTTTATTGACTGGAAAATGCCAATGGAATTAAGAAAACGTTGGCCGGTTATCGTGAACAAAAATGGTTTTGTAATCTATGTCCCTCGTTATCAGTCAGATTTTAAGCTCACTAAAAATATTAATTTTTACGTAAAATAAGTGTTTTGCTTTTTTCATGCGCCTATAATAATGTATAATTCTTTTAATTAGCAAATCAGGCTAATGACCCAAGGAGGCATGCCATGGCAGATCAACAAGTACCCCAAAGAAGACGATCACCGTTAAACTTTATTTTTTCTTTTGTAGTTATAATCAGTTTCATTTTTTTGATGATTATGCTTTTTACCAATTTATTCAGTAGTTCAACCAAACTTAGTAGTTATCAGTTTGTTGAATCTTTATTAAATAATAAAGTTGAAAATGTTAATGAAACATATTACGACTCCGGAATAATCAAAATTAGTGGAACCTATACTAGAGTCAATCAAGAAACTTCAAAGGAAACCACAACAAATTATTATCTTTATATTAGCCCAAGTTATTACTCAACTCCGAATGATTTTGAGGTTGACGATTTCTCAAACACCGATCCAAATGTCACGATCACCGTTAGTGATATTTCCATTGAAGATTTAGTACATGACGCTGATTATGTAAATCAAGAAGCGGTCTTTTCAAATCCCTATACACCTTCATGGTGGGATGTTTGGGGACCAACCTTAATCATGTTAGGCGGCAGTGCGATTTTAGTTATCTTCTTGTTAACAAGAATGTCTGGCTCAATTTCTGGAGCCAATAATAAGGCATTAGAATTCAATAAATCTCGAGCTCGTCGTGAAACATCAAGCAAAGTAAAATTCTCTGATGTTGCGGGAGCGGAAGAAGAAAAAGTCGAAATGAAAGAAATCGTCGACTATTTGAAAGAACCAAAGAAATTCTCCAAATTTGGAGCAAAATTACCTAGAGGTATTCTCTTAGTAGGGCCTCCAGGATGTGGAAAAACACTTTTAGCTAAAGCTGTTGCTGGCGAAGCTGGCGTTCCATTTTATTCCATTTCTGGTTCTGATTTTGTTGAAATGTTTGTCGGCGTTGGCGCTGGTCGTGTTAGAGACATGTTCCGCGTCGCTAAAGAAAATGCCCCATGCTTAGTATTTATCGATGAAATCGATGCTGTTGGTAGACAAAGAGGCGCTGGTTTAGGTGGTGGAAACGATGAACGCGAACAAACCCTTAACCAATTGCTTGTTGAGATGGATGGATTCTCTGATAATTCTGGAATTATCGTTATTGCTGCAACTAACCGCGACGACGTATTAGATCCTGCCTTGTTAAGAGCAGGACGATTCGATCGCAAAATTACTGTTTCTCTTCCCGATCGTCAGGGACGAGAAGATATATTCAAGGTCCATTCAAGGAATAAGAAAATTTCTTCTGATGTTGATTTCCACGCTTTAGCCAAAAGAACTGTTGGTTTTTCAGGCGCTGATATCGAAAACATTATGAACGAAGCCGCTATCTTAGCAGTTCGAAAAGAAAAGACAGCTGTTGGCATTGATGAAGTTGATGAAGCGATTGATCGCCGAATTGCTGGACCAGCTAAATCATCTCGTTCGTTAAACGCTCATGAAAGAGACATTGTTGCTTATCATGAAGCTGGACACGCTATCATTGGTTTAAAATGGCCACATAGTGATAAGGTTCAAAAAATCACAATTATTCCTCGTGGTAATACTGGCGGTCACGTCCGCATGACACCTGAGGAAGATAGATTCTTGCTCACAAAAAAAGAATTAGAAGCTCGTATTATTGGCTACCTCGGAGGACGCTCAAGCGAAGAAATATTCTTCGATGATATTTCGACAGGTGCGCAAAATGACATTGAAATGGCAACTCAAATTGCCAGAATGATGGTTACCGAACTAGGTATGTCGTCCCTTGGACCCATCCAATATGAAAGAGACTCAGGCTCAGTATTCCTTGGCCGTGATTACACAAGTTCACAAAAGAATTTCTCCGTGGAAACCGCAACCAAAATTGATGCTGAATTAAGAAAGATTATCGATTCTTCACATGTTCTTGCTAAGAAGATTATTCTTGAAAACAAAGAAGATGTTGAATTGATTGCTAAAACACTTCTCGAATACGAACAAATTACTGCGGAAGAAATTGATTATTTGCTCGAGCATCGCCAATTAAAGCGAAATGGAAAGAACAACAATCACATCGTTGAATCTACTCCGGTTAATGACACTCAACCCACTAGGGAAGAAGTTGTTAAAAGCGATGTTGTTGAACCAGTTGATTCAACGAAAGAAAAGGGTGAATAAGAGAGGTTGTCCTCTCTTTTCCTTATGTGGAAAATAGGCAAGTTAGAAATTGATGGAAAAGTAGTTCTCGCCCCTATGGCCGGAATTACATCAGTAGGTTACCGCAATTTTATGATTCATTTCGGTGTGTCTTTAAGTGTAACTGAAATGGTTTCTGATATGGGTTTGATCTATGGGAATGATGAGACTAAAGAGTATCTTAGCTTTAAAAAGAGCGATTCCCCGATAGGTGTTCAATTATTTGGTTATGATCCTATTAATCTTGCAAAAGCCACTCAAATCGCGCTTAGAATGAATGAATATATTGATTTTTTTGATATTAACATGGGTTGCCCAGTTCCCAAGGTGACAAAGACTGGAGCAGGTTCTTCATTGATGAAAAACCCAAAATTATGTGGCGATATTATTAGGGAAATTAAGAAAGTAACTGACATTCCAATAACTGCAAAAATTCGTTTAGGTTGGGATGAGAAGTCGGTTAATTTTTTAGAGGTAATTAAAGAATTAGAAAACGCTGGCGTAGATGCCATTGGTATCCATGCTAGGACTCGCTCTGAACTCTATAGTGGCTTCCCGCATTACGACTTACTTAAAGATCTACGAAAACAGATGCACGTTCCTCTTATTATTTCAGGCAATATATTTAGTCTAGATGAAGCAATTGAAGCTTTGGAAATAACAGGCGCTGAAGCTGTAATGGTGGCTCGAGGGGGAATGGGAAATCCCTTCCTCATTAAACAAATTGACCATTATTATCGCACTGGTGAAAAACTCCCTAGCCCATCTCCCGAGCAGCAAAAACAGTGGTGTTTAGAACTTGGACAAATGTTAACAACGACGCTGGGAGAACTTCGAGCAATGAAAATTTATCGCGGAATTGCTCCAAAGTTTTTCAATGGTTTTCCGGGTGCAAAAGCTATCAAAGTTCGCCTCGCTACAGAACTAACTGACCTAGATTCTTTAAAGATGATTTTAAATTCTATCCACTTTTGACTACATATATGTCAAAGTTTCACATATACTATTTTAGAATAAGGTAATCGAGGTTTAATTTATGGACATTAAGGAACTTAACGATCAAGAACAGGCCAGAAGAGAAAAG
>JAEZSD010000001.1 GCA_023422095.1 Bacillota bacterium | reverse complement strand
ATGTCGCATCGATGAACATTATGGTACCCCATCCGACAAACTCTTCAATTGTTTCAAGATCGCTAGTAAACCAGGACATAATGGTTCCCACGGAATTCTGATGATAATAAGAAATGGAAAGCCTTTCACCTTTCAAGAACATATCATGGCGAAGACCAGCCTCGATTTTTTGCGAAGCCATGAAGAGGGTAAAACGCCAAACGATACGGCCAACAAACATTCCAAGACCAATTAGCATTATCGTTAGACAGGACTGCAATATGTCATTGGTGTTTCTCCATAAATCCGCACTATCGCCTCTTAACATATCGACAATGCCGCCGATGAGAGAAGGGATGAAAACCTGAATTAAGTCAACGCCAATAAGCGTGAGTATACCGATAATGTATAACCAAGCGTAACGTTTATAGTATTTTTTAAGGTATTTATTCCAAAGCATATTTTATGTAATCATTTAAATGATTTACATCTCTTGTATTCTAGCACTTCTTTTATTTTTCACAATAAAAATAAAACCGCATGAAGCGGTTTTCGATATTTTGTTATTTGTTTAGTCTATCGCGGTATAAATGACAATCCGAGTGATTATCGCTCGCTGACCATAAACTTCAATTTGTAAGTGATCAGTTCCCTCGGCTAATTCGTAGGAACACTTGGTTTCTTCTATAGAAGCAATATCTTCAAATTCGGTGTCAAGTCGAACATATTTTGAATCGTTTAATGAGATAGCAACAGGCGAGTCGATGGAATCATAACTACCAGTTTGTGAGTAGATAGAAATGTTTCTTGGAACGGCGTAAATTTCCACAAAAGTAGGAACTATAGAAGTTGCTAAACCGATATCGAGAAGGCCATTAATCGAAGTATTGAGATGACCAACTTTTAATCCGCCCACACCCTCAGCGACATATTGGGCAGAAGTAACTGATGCTAATAAAACATCCACATCTTGAAAGATGGTGAGAATCTCGCTTTGATTTTCGCTGGTGAAATCAGGACCTTGCTCCTCCACATCAGTTGTTATTTCGATGGAATGGGCATCATATCCTTCCGTGTCAAAGACATCTCCATACCCACTATAGTATTCAATAATTTCTTCTTCGATGTCACCATCGTCTAAACCTTCATCATGTTCAACCGTAGAAAATGAAAAGGCACAACCACTAAGGAAGAAAGCAAGCGGGATTAGATAATAGAGGTGCATTTTTTTCGGCATAATCTTATTATAGCAAATCTAAAATTAATCGCTCCTAGAAAATTGAGAAATAAGAAATTCAACATTTTTAAAGCCCCGATAGGTGTTGATTCTAAGATGTCCTGTCACATCAATAAAGCGATGCTTTTGAACATCGTCACGAGGAAAATTAAAACCAGTCAAGCGAGTATTTGAACCAATTTGAGTAAGGATATGTTTCTCATCACGAGAAAAGAACAAGGAAGTGGTATCGATTCTTTTAAGGCTCAATAAAGGGGAAGGCCAAGCTTCGCCAAAAGGTGAAAAAGCTTGAATGAGCCGATAAGAATCCTCATTGACATCGGTTATTCCAATAGGAATTTCTTCTTTCGCCACTTTTTGAAGAGGAGTGTTTATTACCAACTGAAGGAATTCTTTTTTAAATAGTTCAAATTTGCTGACTTCGAGAGTACATCCTCCAGCAGAAGCGTGTCCACCGAAAGCGAGAAGGTATTGCGATAACTTATGAAAAGATTCGACAACATTAAAACCTTCAGGTGCTCGGCAACTTCCTTTGAGCAAATCACCTGTTTTATCCTTGGCTAAAATCAAGCAAGGCACTTGATACTTATTCACTAATTGATTAGCGATGAGGCCAAGTAAGCCTTCTTTGGCTTCGGTAATAAAGATAATCGCCGGCTCTTCTATTGAAAAATTATCGAGAGTTTCACTGGCGCTTTTAGAAGCCATTTTGCGGTCTTCATTCACTCCATTAATCCACGAAATATAGTTTAATAATTCGCTCTTATCATCATTGGTGAAAAATTCGACTAGACGATTGATATCATCTCCATCGATTAATCGCCCAATAGCATTAATTTTAGGAGCGATCTTTAAACCAATTGTCACCTCGTTAAAAGGTTCCTCTTCCTTAAGGGCATCAATTTGAAAAAATTCTCTTTCTTGATAATTAGAGATAACTAAACGAAGGAGATTTCGATTGTAGCCTTTCAAGGGCATAATGTCCGAAATAATTGAAATAGAGGCAAGAGTAGATAGGTATTTATCAAACCTATCCAAAAAAGCGATGGAAAACATAAAAGCGGTAAAAGCGCCACTGGAAGGTATTTCTCCAAAATGGGAAAGGATAGGATGAATAATATAATCAGCCACAGGCAATGTTTCTTGGGCTTGATGATGATCGATTATCAAAACTTTTATACCATGCTTTTTCAGAGCTTCGATTGGTTCAAAGGCTGTGACTCCATTGTCAACCGTAATAACTAGACTAACTTGATTTTGAATGGCTTCAAGCGCCTTCTTATTCGTTAATCCGTAACCATCTTCATAACGGTTTGGTAAATAGTAAGCTACGGGGTAATTGAGGTATTTAAACATCTTAACGAGTATGGATGTGCCCATCACTCCATCAGCGTCATAATCGCCGTAAATGAGGATCTTACCATTGGCTTTCATCACATCTTTTACCATCGCTACAGCTTGGTGCATATTATCGAAGTGATGACCCTTAGCAAAAGAGTTCTCATCGATGGGAGAAGTAATGGCCTTAAAGCCATCTTCGTCAATGCGATAGTAGTTTAATAATTTTTGAAATAATTTGTCGTTCATATAAATAAAAGGCTACCTTTGCGGTAGCCATAAAATTAATCGTTGATACCGATGAATACGGCTTCTTCTGGTTCCGCCGATTTATTGATTTTGCGAGAGGCAATTTTCTTGTTCTTGCGAGGCTTACGCTTAATGTTCACGCCCTTAAATAATTTAAAGAAGATTGAACTAATTGGAGCAAGTAGAATAGTCACTACAGCAGTAGCTAAAACAACACCGACAAATAATAAACCATAAATCCAGGCCGATCCATCTGGACCGAAGCCAAAGAATCCTAACGCCATCCAGCCAACGAATATTGCCACCGCGCTAACGCAGGTGAAGGCATATGAAGTTGATTTAACGGCTAATTGATGACGGTTTTCTACGGAATTATCATGAGTCTTATCTTCGATAACTAATTCTCTTTCACGATTCATAATGATTACTGCGATCATCATCGCGAACATCGCAACAACTGGGACAGCGGCTAGTACCAAAGAAGATACTGGTAAACGAACCACGGAAAGAACTCCGAGAATGATTCCGCTGACTGCGGTAG
>JAEZSD010000004.1 GCA_023422095.1 Bacillota bacterium | reverse complement strand
CATTTTTCTAATTCCATAAAGAAGAGAAACATCGCGGGAGATTTTCAAAATTTTCTCAAAAGTGACGCGATTGAAAACATAGGTTCCAAGAGAGATATCAGCAATCTTTTTCATTCCGGAGTTATTGACGATTTTATTCACAAATCCCGTTTTGCCAATGTCAATTGTTCCACAATTTAAAAATTGGGTGTCTGCTTTTGTGGTGTGTTTATAGATAATTGATGCTTCTGCTCCTGAAGCGATGTGAGCGTCAATGAAAGGACGAAAATCACAAGATGCAAGCATGAAAGGATTAGTGATTAAAACATATTCAGCGGTTTCATCTTCAAAATAGGAACGATTCGATAATAGATTAGAAATATCAGTATTGAAACGAGGGTTCCCAATTGATTTTTCATTAAAAAATAAACGTAAGTATCCTGTTTTGGTGTTATTAATCCAAGTTTGGCCTTCTCGTACATGGGTTCTTACCGCTCGAACATTTTTTTCGACCAGAATATTAATGCGATCAATTCCGGAATTGGACATATTGGACAAAGCAAAGTCCATCAGTCCATATCGCCCAAGAAAAGTAACAGCTCCAAGAGGACGGTTTTCCGTCAGTGGCCCGAGATCTGGTCCATCATGCAAATTGCATATTCCAATTACTCTTTTCATTTGTAGCTACCTCCAGAAACTAAAATTACATCTGCTTTATCTAAATTAATCTCCTGCTTTTCGCCAATAACAGCATCAGGAGCCACGATGGCGTTGTGAACTTTAGCTCCTTTTTTGATGCGAGCGCCAGCCATAATGACACATCGAGTGCATTCGGCGCCTTCTTCGATAATTACTTCATTAGAAATAACGCAAGAATCAACTGAGCCTAAAATTATAGCCCCTTGGTTGGCAATGCTTCTTTTTATTGAACCCTTTGTGCCGACATATTGAGGAACACTATGGGTATCTTCACTGTAGATTTTGGTGGAATCATCCGCTTCGAAGAGATTTAGTTCTCGATTATCTAACGCAATGTCCATATTTGCTTGATGAAGGGAAGCAAGAGTGCCGACATCTTTCCAATAACCTTGGAAACGATAGGCTTGGAGTTTATTTCCCTTTGCCAACATAGTGGGTATGATGTTTTTGCCAAAGTCATGATCAGAATCATCATCCTTTTCATCTTCTTTTAGGTAACTTCGTAAAGTCTTCCAAGTGAAAACGTAAATTCCCATCGAGGCTAAATTGCTCTTGGGAACTTTTGGTTTCTCCTGAAATTCAATAATGCGGTCGTTTTTATCGACGGCCATGATGCCAAAGCGACTCGCTTCGCTTGGATCAACTTCAATAACAGAAATTGTCGCATCAGCTTCGCTATTAATATGTAAATCGACCATTTCATTGTAGAGAGTTTTATAAATATGGTCTCCAGAAAGAATTAATACATAGTCGGGATTTTGAGCATCGATAAAATCGATATTTTGGGTAATTGCATCGGCAGTGCCTTTGTACCATTTTGCACTATCTTCGGTTTGTCTTGGAGTAAGAGTGGCTGTGAAAGAGTGAACACCATTTAACCCCCATTTTTCTCCATTACCTACGTAACTATCAAGAGCGACGGCTTCGTATTGCATTAATACTCCAACCTTGTTAATTCCACTGTTGGCGCAGTTACTGAGGGGGAAATCAATAATTCGATATTTTGCAGCAAAAGAAACGGCTGGTTTAGCAACTTTTCTAGTCAGTGATTCGAGTCTTGTACCCTTTCCTCCGGCGAGAATCATTGCGACAATTTTATATGGCATAATGTGCACCTCCGCGTATATTCACATTCTAGCACACGCAAGAAATCACATAAACCAAAAGAGAGAGGTTTGACCTAATTAATTTATTAAACGCTTTTTATTCCTTAGAAAAATGGTAAACTCTATTTGATGAAAGTTTGGCCTTCAATTAAAAAGACACTTCTATTGGCGTTAGTCATATTTTTATTCTCCGCTGTTATTGTTTTTACCAGCTGCATTAATCTTTTTCTATTTCAAGAATGGGATTACCGCCAATGGCTTATCATCGGGGTTTTTCTCGTATCATCAATCTTGATATTAATTTTCTCTTTAAGGACTTATTTTTATGTCATCGAAAAACATGAACTTGTCGTCGTTAAATTCAAGAGGGAATTAGTTTACCCATACTCAGAAATAATCTACATTGATCAAAACCAGAAAAGAAAAAATTCCACTATCACGATGGTTATGAAAAGTGGACAGATTATTTATTTAATTCCTGATAAGAATAATCAAGTCTATCAATCATTAGAAAATAACTGCGACAATTTGCTCGATAAGCAAGAAGTTATATATAAATATCCTCGCATTAAGTTATAAGTTCAATATTTGTTTATTGCATAAACTAGTTGGTTGTGCTAACATTTTCGAGAATAAAGGAGGCCTACGATATGTCAAGAGTATGTCCAGTAACAGGAAAAGGACCTTTAAGTGGTAATAGTCGCTCCCATTCTTTAAGAGCTTCACGCCGTAGATGGAACTGCAATCTTCAAGTCCGCACTGTCGTGGTTGACGGCCAAGAAATGCGAGTTCGTATGTCGACTCGCGCTTATCGCAGTCTCAACAAACAATACAAATAAAAATAGGTTAATCAACCTGTAATAAGAAATGCGGAATATTCCGCTTTTTTATTTGTTTAAAAAGACAATGACAAAACGAATAATAAAATCTCGCTAATAAACAAGGAGAAGAAGAGAAGCCATTGAGAAAAGGCAATGGTAATCATGCGTGGGCGAACATATTTAACACTTCCATCTTCAGCGATTGTTTCTTTCATTCTAATATTCAAATTAAGTTTGGGATTCAAAAGAAGAACGAGTATTAACAATGTAAGGATAAAGCCCAGAATAAAAATGATGAAAGGAATGGGAGAAGCCTCGCCTATTTGTTGATTGTAAATGAAAGACCCGATGCTGATTGAGGTGGCAAGCAAAAACGAAGAGATAAGAAAGAGAATAAATACAACACTATGCAACCTCATGAAATCTAGAGGAATAAAAACTAAGGCTAAAAACAAGATGGAAGCCAGTATTCCAGATATCATTATCATAATGAAAAAACCATTATTGAATTTCAAATCAAATGTGGAAAAAAGGAAAATAAAAGATATAGTTGTCAAAATAAGTGAGACATTGCCATAAAAATTATCAGAAAAGCGACTTTTATAGTTCAGCTCATAGGGAAACATGTTTCGAACATTGTAAGCTACCTTATATTTGTTTCTATAAGAAATAAAAGAAGTGACTAAAAACAAGGTGCCAAAGAGAATCGATAAAATCAATGCAGGTAATGTAAAACGCATTAGATTTTTAAACTCCCAATAGCCGCTTTAACATCATCAGCTTTGAAAACATAGGATCCCGCCACAAAGACATCGACCCCCATTTGCTTGCATTCACGAGCGGTTTTTTCGTTAATGCCACCATCGACTTCGATTAATGTCTTGATTTCGTTTTCATCAATATAATTCCTAAGTCTTAATATTTTGCTCAATGAATCGCGAATAAAAGATTGCCCACCAAAGCCAGGTTCGACGCTCATAATAAGGACAAGATCGAGGCTATAAAGGAAGGGAAATACTTTTTCAATAGGGGTTTTTGGCTTAATTGAAAGGCCAGCTTTAGCTCCGTATTTATGAATGATGTCAATAACTTCAAAAACTTCTGCATCGCTTTCACAAGCTTCGTAGTGGAAGGTTAAATAATCAGCGCCGGCTTCAACAAATTTTTGAGCGTATTGACGAGGATTACTAATCATGATGTGAACGTCATTAACCATGTTATGAGTATGGGCGATACCTTCTAGGACAGGTAATCCAAAGGAGATGTTGGGGACGAAGTGTCCATCCATGACATCGAAATGTAGCCAGTCCGCGCCAGCATCTTGAATACGCTTAATGTCATCTCCTAAATGGGCGAAATCAGCGGATAAAATAGAGGGTGCAACAATAGCAGTTTTCATTTTTCGTACCTCCGTATTTGAAAAATCACATCTTTAGATAAAGTTAAATAGCAATCGTATGCTATCTTTGAAATTATACCATCTTCGAGAGCTTTTTTAACTGTGCAACGCTCTTCTGAGATGTGTAAACAATTTGAAAAATAACATTTGAGATATAATTCAGTAAAACCAGGAAAATATTGAGCTAGTTCTTCTTTGTAGAGATCTAGATCTAAAGAAGAGAACCCTGGAGTGTCGGCGATATAACCACCTTCATAAGGAAGTAAAATGACTTCTTTTGTTTTGTGTTTGCCTCTTCCTAAGGCACGAGAGTAATCACCCACCGCTCTTTCGAAATGAGGATCAATCGCATTGATTAATGATGATTTTCCTACTCCGGTTTGTCCAATTAAGCACGTGATATGATCAGTGAATAGCTTTCGTACTTCTTCTAAGCCAGTTTTTTCTTTGTTGCTGACAAAATAAACGTCAACATTAATTCTTGAAAAAACATCTTTGATTTCATCAACGAGCTTTTGATCATCATTTTTATCTGATTTGGTGATAATTACTTTGGCTTTAATACCATTCATATTGGCATAGGTCAAATATTTAAAAACTAATAGGTAGGAAAAAATGGGTTCGACTAAAGAAGAAATAATAAGCATTTGATCGATATTCGCCACAGACGGTCTTTTTAATTGACTGATGCGTGGATAGACAAAATTAATAACCATATCAGTTAGGTCAATATCAACATTGTCTCCCACCATCGGTTTAGTTGAACCATATCGGAAAATTCCGCGAGCGGGAGCACGATAAATCACTCCTTCGCATAAAACCGAATAGATTCCACAACTTAAGGCCAATATCTTACCTTCCATTATTTAAAACCAAATATTCGAGCAAAGAAACTCTTCTTCTCTTTCAAGAGTTCAGAATTTTGCGTTAAGATCACCAAATCATCATGGAAATCTTGAGCGGTGTGATAACGCTCTTTAAAACTTCTCGCTGTTGATTTAGAAATGACTTTTTCCACCTCTTTTGAACAGTGAGGGATGTATTTTTTAGGAGAGGGTACTTTTTCACGGATGTGAGCCACCACGACTTTTACAGGATCAGCATCATTGAAAGGGACACGACCAGTCATTAACTCGAATAAAGTGATGCCAGCCGCATAGATATCGGATTGTGGAGAGGCAGGAAATCCCCGAGATATTTCTGGAGCCAAATAATGGACAGATCCGATAATTTCTTTGGGCTTTTCATTTTTTGAATTAATACTAATTGTTTCCGAGATGCCAAAATCGCCTAGTTTAATAGTTCCATCAGGGAGATAGAATATGTTTTGAGGTTTCACATCTCGATGAACAATATTGTGCTCGTGAGCATATTGAAGAGCGGAAGTTAATTGAATCATGATACTGATGGCTTCTTGAAGCGGCAATGCAGAACGAAAATCGAGGACATCTTTTAATGTTTGTCCTGCGACATACTCATTAACAATATAAGGGACCCCTTCATATGTTCCGTGGTTGTAAACCTTAACGATATTGGGGTGATTCAAAGAAGCAGCGATTGTCGCCTCATTTTGAAAGCGTCGAAGATTAATAGGATTTTTCATCACGTCTTCTCGAATTAACTTGATGGCAATGCGCTTTTTGGTAATAAAGTCGGTGGCTTCATAAACCTCCGCCATACCTCCATGGCCAATTCTCGCTGTTACGCGATATCTTTCGTCAATAATTGAACCAATTTTGAGTGGCATTATTTATTGGCCTCCCAAAGGACAACGGCGATATTATCACTACCACCATTAGCGTTAGCAAGAGCGATAAGTTCATTGACTTTTTGTTCGGTGGAATCATCGCTTTTTAAAATTGTGTACAACGAAGTTTCTTCGACGTTATTATATAAACCATCGCTACAAACTAGAACATTCTCGTTGAGGTAAGAGGTCAATTTAATATCAACATTAAGAGATGGGTAGATGCCTAAAGCGTTAGTTAAAACATGGCGTTTTGGGTGAGTTTTCATTTCTTCTTTGCTAATTTTTCCTGTGCGATATAAGTAGGCGACATAGGTCTGGTCTTCCGTAATTTGGACCACTTCTTTGTCGCTCAGTACATAGGCTCTGGAGTCACCTATTTGAGCGGTTATCATTCGGCTGGACATAATCAGCACGAGAGTCAATGTAGTTCCCATGCCTTCATAAATATTATTCTTTTGTGCTTCTTGGTAGATGGCGTTGTTGGCTTTTTTGACAACTTCCATTACCCATTTCATCGCAAAAAAGTGATTAAAGAATTTCTGTTTGTCAATGAAGGAATCGCTAATGATTTTGATGGCAATTGAGGCAGCATAATCACCTTTGTTTGATCCACCCATTCCATCACAAATAATCAAAAGAACATTTCCTTTTGTATTAGTGAGGGCGGCGGCTCGGTCTTCATTTGTTAAACGAACTTTGCCAATGTCAGTTCCGAAGGCATACGTTCCGGATATATACATTTTTTGTTTCATATTAAGTTATCTTCCACTTTAGCTCTTAGTTGACCGCAAGCGGCATCGATGTCGGAACCGAATTCCTTGCGAATAGTGGCAGTGACTCCACCTTTGGTCAAATAATCAAGAAAGAGATGAATACGATTGCCGCTACTTCTTTTGTAACTGCAAAGATTAGTTTCATTATACGGGATTAAATTAACATATCCCATTGTTCCTTTGATTAAATCAATAAGTTCTTGAGCATTTTCTTTAGTGTCATTGAGATCAGCCAATAAAAGATATTCATAAGTGACACGTCGTCCACTAATCTTTTCGTATTCTCGAACAGCAGGCATAAGAACCCCAAGAGGATATACCTTATTAATTTTCATCAACTGATTTCTTAATTCATTATTTGGAGCATGTAAAGAAATCGCCAAATTGGTTTGGAGACCTTCATGAGCGTATCTTCTAATCATGTCAGGTATTCCACAAGTGGAAACAGTAATATGGCGAGCTCCAATAGCGAGACCTTTTGGGTGGTTAACAATGCGAATGAAATCCATTAAATTCTCATAGTTATCAAACGGTTCACCGGTTCCCATCACGACAACATGGGTAATTCGTTGTCCTTTTCCTTCATCCTCTAGAAGTTGATTGATGACCAAAAGTTGGCCAATCATTTCATCAACCGTTAAATTTCTTTGTTTACCCAGGCGACCAGAGGAACAAAAAGAACAGCCCATATTGCAGCCTACCTGGCTAGAAACGCACACCGCATTTCCATAAGAGTAGCGCATTAGAACAGTTTCAATTTTGGCTCCGTCGCTTAAAGAAAGTAAAGTTTTGATGGTTCCATCGTTGCTTTCTTGTTTAAGGTGTATTGTAGGCAAATCGAGACAATATTTTTCTTTTAAGACTTCTCGGAATTTTAATGAGACATCACTCATCTCATCAAAAGTTCGGGCTTTCTTTTCATAAATCCAAGTGAAAAGTTGTGTGGCACGATAGGGCTTTTGACCCTCTTTGACCATTTGTTCAACCAATTTATTTATTTCTTGAGCAAAGAGATTAAGCATTCTTGGGCTCCTCTTTTTTTAGGATGGCAAAAAATAAACTCTCCTCATATTCACTAAAGGGGAAGAATTGCTTGTCCATAACAAGAGAAAAAGTCGGGTTATTTTCAATAAATCGTTTAATGAGTCTTCGCGACTCTTTTTTGTTAATCGTAGGAATAGCGTAAATCAATTGACCACCATCTTCAACGAGAGAGGCGCACTCCTGAAGAGCCAATTCTTGAGATTTGATAATCCCATCTAATTGATCAGATGACACTCTTAAGAAATAATCAGGTGTCGATTTCAATAAGGCTAATTTAGAACTATCCGGGAATAGAAAAAAGGTGTGAACTGGTTTAGAAATGCAAGTGATAATTTGAGAAGGAGTGGCTTCAAAAAAGGAAGCGTTCTTTAAGTTAAAACTGACAATTGTCTTTTTGCTTGCGAAAAAGGCTTGAGCCTCTCCAATAACCAAATCGAATTTAACATTGCGATCAAATTTATGCATCAACCCCAAGAAAGCATTGTTAGGATAATTTGAATAAATTGCAATGCCTCTTAAGGGATCGATATCAGCTTGAGCGAAAACTTCATTCCAAGCCGGAGAAATATCAATAATTTCCTTTTTTTGGAAAGCTAAGTGTTTCTTAATATTTGATTTGTTTTTTGCGAGGACAAAATCAGGAAATGGGCTAGCGATTAAATCGGGATATTTTGCCAACAAATCCTCTTGACTATTCAATTCTTTGTTAACTAAGCAAAAGTTTGTTGATGGTCTTGAATTGCTACGCAAAATACGATAAGTCAAATGCTCTCCAAAGTGTTTTGTCCACATTTTAACTAACCAAAGCGGTGTGTTGAAGCGATAGGACAAATAATCAAGTGATTCTTTGCTTATTTCTTGTGGAATAAGGTTTTCGGTATTCACATTAATTTCAGAAACAATTTGAGCAACATCCCTATTTACAAAGCGTTCTACTTTTGAAATGGCTTGAATCAGGATTTGGCTCATCTCTTCAATCGGCACAGATTTGATAAAAAGGCGATTGGAAAAATAAAGCAAAGCGAGACTGAGATTATAAACATCGAGGGAACCAAAGGTTTTTTCAGAGAGATAGGAAAAGACATAGTAATGGCGAAGCGAACAACCGACACATTTGATGATTTCGGTTCGTTCAATAGATGAAATATTTTGGTCTTTTAAGAAGCTACGAATAGCTAAATTAAAAGAAACATTCTTTGAAAGAATTTCATTGAGAATTTGTGATGAAAGATTAACAATTTTGTTCATTAGTCACCTGGTTTAAAATCTTTGAAGACGTCACCAGTATAAATTTGGTCATCGCCTTCTCCTTCATCAAGTTCTTCATCGTCATGATCGGCATCGACATCAACGAGATTATCTTCGGTAATGAAGCGAGGATAGTTTTGGTTAATTTTTTGAAAACGGTTATCTTGAGAATAATAATAAAATTCAACTGCCTTGTGGATGGCAACTTCCCCAATTCCATTGAGAAGGAGATCCGCCATCATTTTTTGTAAGACACTGACTTTCATTGGAGCATGAACGTGTATGAGTAAATTCCATGAAGTTTGTTCAGTTCCTTTGTGGAAAATCATATTGTTGGGAGCAATGAAATTGACTTCATCTTCTTCCACTTCATATAGTTTGGCAATTAGAGGGGTAAGTTCACGAGATAAGCGGCCAACCACGAACTGATCAAGGCCATAAAAAATTAACGTAATCATAAATTCTTCCTTCGTTTTAATATAATACAATAAAATACAAATTTTTTGTTAAAAATTGTATGGATCAATATTTACATCGATATTAACACCAGACTTTTTGGCATATAAACCAATCAATTTGAGCAGAGATTCTTGGATGGCTGAATAGTCGCGATATTTGATGAGAATTGTCCTCAAAAATAAGAGGTGATCTCTTGCAATATAGGGTGTCGTTGGACCGAGAATTACAGCTTTATCACCAAGATGTTCATTTAAGTAATCAACAGCGTTATAAGTTTGGGTAATAACCGTTTCTTCCTTCTTTCCTGAAATGGTTAAACTAGCCAAGAAATAGTAAGGAGGATAATTTTGTAATTTTCTCATCCCCATTTCTTTTTGAAAGAATCCTTCGTAATCCTGTCTGGCCCCATAGGTAATCGCATAATGAGATGGATTGTAGGTTTGAATTATTGCCTTTCCAACCTTGTCGCTTCTTCCTGATCTTCCCACCGCCTGAGTAATCAGCTGAAAGACTCTTTCCGAACTTCTAAAAGACGGCATTGATAGACCAATATCCGCAAGAACAATGCCGACCAAAGTGACATCTGGAAAGTCATGTCCTTTGGCAATCATCTGGGTCCCAATGAGAATATCGGCGGATTTTTTGCGGAAAGATTCAATAATTGATGGTATTTTGTTGCGAACTTTTGTCGAATCGCTATCAAGACGTAGTGTTCTTGCGTCAGGAAATAAACGATGGACTTCTTCTTCAATTCTCTCTGTTCCAAAACCAGTTTTCATTAAATATTTTGAGCCACACTCTGGACAGGTTTCTGGCATAACTTGCACATAGTCACAATGATGACATTTCAGCATGTTGTCACCTTTGTGATAGGTTAGAGCTATTCCACATGTCGGACATCGGAATAAGTAACCACAACTACGACATGAAACGCTAGTCGAAAAGCCTCGACGGTTTATCAAAAGTATCGCTTGTTGTTTAGAGGATAGTACTTTTGATAATTCATCTCTCAAAGTGAGAGAAAAAATATAAGATTCCCGATCAATATTATGATAATCGGCTAAGTTAATTATTTTGGTAGCCGGGAGTTTTTGTTCGTTAATGCGTTTATCTAGTCGCAAAAGGTGGTAGATACCGTTCTTGGCCCGAGCTCTCGATTCTAAAGAGGGAGTAGCACTTCCTAAAAGAACTTTCGCTTTATGCATCTCTCCTCTCATAATCGCGACTTCTCGAGCATGATAAAAAGGCGTCGTATCTTGTTTATAAGATTCAACATGTTCTTCATCGAGTATAATTAAACCAATTTTCTCTAAAGGGGCAAAAATCGCGCTTCTCGCACCGATAACAATGTGGGCTTCTCCGCGAGCAATTTTCCGATATTCATCATACTTTTCAGCTGGTGTTAACTCACTATGTAAAATAGCGACTTGATGTTTAAAGCGGCGAATAAAATATTCCATCATCATCGGAGTTAAAGATATTTCGGGAACAAGGAATAAAACACTTTTTCCTTTTTCTAGTTCTCGTTCACATAAAGTGAGATAAACTTCTGTTTTACCACTACCTGTCACTCCTTGTAAAAGATAGACTGATTCTTTACTATTTGTAAAATCATCAATCACTTTTTGCTGGTCATCAGTCAATAAGGGAGGCTTTTGAAGAGAATAATCAGGAATGAGAAGTCGGCGTTTTTCTTCCTTGATAATTTTAATCAATTTTCGAGAAAGCAACTTTTCAACAACACTGGGAGAACCAACTTCTTTTTTTAATATTTTTCCTTCTTTTTTGATCAAACGAAGTATTTCAATCTGCTTATCAGTTAAATCATCTTCCAAATAATGATTGATTGAAAGATATTGATTGTAAGCAATTTTTGGAGCTTTTAAAGATGATTTTCTTGGCGATAAGGAAGGAGGAAGCATGGCTTGAAGAACACTTATAAAAGGGGCTAAATAATACTCAGATACTCGTTTGGCTAAAGAAAACAAATCTTCATTTAATAGAGGCGACTCGTCTATTACATCTACCAGATAATCGAGCCGATAACCACTTTCTTCCTCTAATTGTTCACTAGTTTGGTCGGTGGTTTTGACGGATAGAACATATCCCATTAATTCACGATGATTAAAATTCACTAAAACACGAAAACCAGTATCGATGTTTTTCTTACCTTCGTATAGATAAGAAAAAGGACGATCCAGGGTATGACTTGCGTATTCAATTAAGATTTCAACTATGCGCATATCATCAAGTTCGTCCTATAAATTATTCTGGTGTATTTTTTTAAGAATTAAATGTGTGATTTCGGAAGCCGCTCGACCCACTCGGTCATTTTGGACGATATAATCGTAATCTTGGGTCATAGTCATTTCTTTTTTGCCTTTTTCTAATCTCTCATAAATGATTTCTTCCGACTCGCTTCTACGATTGCGAATTCTCTTTTCAAGAGCTTTAAGTGAAGGTGGCATTAAAAAGAAAGAAATAACACCTTTGTCTTTTACTTTACCGATGACTTGTTCCGCTCCGTTTATTTCAATTTCAAGAAAAACATTTTTACCCTGAGCACGAAGTTCTTCGACTTTATCTTTTGGGGTCCCATAACGATTGCCTACAAACTCTGCCCATTCGAGGAAATTATTGCTGTCGATATTCTTTTGAAATTCTTCTTGAGAAACAAAATAATAGTCTTGGCCATCTTGTTCCATATTGCGTGGAGCGCGTGTGGTCATGGAAATTGAGTACACTAAATTAAGCTTATCATTTTTCATGATTCGCTTTCTAATTGTCCCTTTTCCGACTCCGGATGGCCCACTAAGAATAATTAATAACCCTTTTTTCATAAATTTGGTATGCGTTAATTATAAATACTTATTTATACTAAGGCAAACTAATATGCTAAAATATCTTCAATGAAGTTGTCCCTTAATACTTTAAAAACAATAGTAGATGATCTCAAAACAAAGATTATCAATAACTATATAAGCAACGTTTCGATTATTGGCAATAACGATTTTCTTTTTTCGTTTTCAAAATACCGAGCGAAAAGACTATTTGTCTCTCTATCTCATCAGTCCCCATTTCTTTCTTTGGTTAGCAAAGATATGTCCTTCCCCACCACGCTGGGTCGGTTAAACGATAATATCCGAAAAGAAATTAAGGACGGTTTAATAACCGACATTAGTATTGTTGCAGAAGATCGAATTGTGGCTTTTCAAATAACTAAAACAAATGATTTATATGAGAAAATTTCTAAGACTTTCATTTTTGAACTCATCCCAACAAAACCCAATTTACTAATTGTGGATGATAATCAGAAAAATATCTTTGTTCTCCATGAAATTTCTCTTGAAAAAACCCGACCACTTATGCGAGGAATCAACTACACACCACCTCAGAAAAAAGGGGATTTTAAGTCCGTTATTAGTGATGAATCACTTTCTGATTATGAATATATGGCAGAAGAGAAATTAAAAGAGGCTCAACACAAGCAAACCAAAGATCGTTACATAACTTTATTTCATCACTTAAAGAGTCGTTCGAAAAGTCTTATTAAGAAATTAAATGTTTTGAATAATGAAATAAAAGAGGCTGAAAGAGATTTGGTTTTTCTTGAACACGGTAATATGTTGTTGTCTTTTAATGGCGACATTGACACTATTAATATGTATGTTAAAAACAACAACCTATCATATGACGACAAACTAAGTTTTGGTGTTAATGCCAACCACTATTTTAAGAAGTATAAAAAAGCCAAACGAACCATTCAAATGAATGAGACCGAAATAAAAAAAGCCCAAGAAGAGATTGTTCGTCTTGATGTCTTGATGGGACAATCTCAATATATGAATGAAAATGAACTTTTTGATTTAGCTCTTAAAGAATTACCAAATGAATTTAGTTCCACAAATCGCAAAAAAACAAAAGATAAGGCAAGTATTGCTTACGTTATTTGCGAAAATAGTAAAATTTATTTCGGAAAGAATGATAAACAAAACGATTACATTACTTTTAAATTAGCCCAACCATCCGATTGGTTTTTTCACATCAAGGATTATCCAGGCTCACATGTTGTAATCACAAACGAAAATCCCAGTAAGTCTCAACTCCTTCTCGCCGCGGAGATGTGCTTAGTTCTTTCTAACAAAACAACCGCTGATGTTCAATATACTCAAATTAAGGATGTGAAAAAAACATCAAAAGTAGGACAAGTAATATTACAAAATCAGCATCTATTAATTATCAGAAATATTAAAGAAGAAACCTTAAAACTGTTGAATAATTACCAAAAAATGATTATTTGATTTTAATGTAAATATTAAGGGTTTTTGTGAAATATTTCGAGATAGAATAAACCACATAAAAAATGTCCTTTATAGGAGTTAGTCAAGCCTTTAAGAAAGATAACAGAAAAAAGAAAAAATGCATTTATTTATCATTCAATAATGCATTCTCTTTGCTTAGAAAATCTTCTCCTTTTATCATTTCACTAGTTGATAAATTGAGGAATTTTTGCTGTCTGAGCATCTCGTAGATGACAATTGCAACACAATTAGAAACATTTAAGCTTCGCGCTTCTGGAACCATGGGAATTCTTAATAATTTTTCAGGGTTATCCCGAAGAATATCATGCGGAATTCCTGTTGATTCCCGTCCAAACATTACATAGTAATCTTTAACCGGATCAGCATAATTAAACATTGTATAACTTTGGGTAGCATAGCGGGTCACATAGTAGATTGTCTCGCCTTTATGTTTTCTTTGGAAGTCTTCATATGTTGGATAATAAAAAAGTTTTAAATCATCAATATAGTCTAATCCTACTCTTTTTAAATCCTTGCTTTCTAAAGAAAAAGATAGAGGACCTATAATGTGAAGGGCCGCATGAACGGCTACACAGGTCCTCATAATATTCCCCGTATTCTGGGGCTTTTCAGGCCGAAATAGCACGACATGGATCATAGAGAAAATCCGCGTGCTTTCCTTTCGGCATTAATTTTTGGTTCAATTTGGTGATGGTAAGCTTTAATGCAATCCGCAATAATTTGTTTTGCGGCTTCACGATCTTTAACTTCATCGATAGCGGTATCTTTTCCTTCAAGGGTCTTATAAACCGCGAAGAAGTGTTTGATTTCATCCATGATGTGATCGGGTATTTGGGAAATGTCCTTATACTGATTATAGAAAGGGTCATTTTTTGCCACAGCGATAATTTTTTCATCAGGAAGACCATTGTCCACCATGATCAATACTCCAATAGGAGTGCATTCAACAAGAGACATGGGAAGAATAGCTTCTGAACATAGAACTAAAACATCAAGAGGATCATAATCACGAGCATAGGTTCGCGGAATAAAACCATAATTTTGTGGGTAGTGAGTTGAGGTAAATAAAACGCGGTCAAGAATGAGATGTCCAGTTTCTTTATCTAGTTCATATTTATTTTTGCTGCCTTTCGAAATTTCGATTAAGGCAAGGAAAGAATCGGGGGTGACTCTTGCCGCTTTTACATCATGCCAACAATGCATAATTAATCCTCCAGTAAGATACTATTAGTTATTTTATCACAAAGATAAAAAATGAGGTATGTTTCTCAGCCTTTTTATATCTTCTCAATGGTCGTTCCCAGAGGAAGCAACATCAGACGTCCAAATTTGAACATTTGTAAGCCGCAAGGAATAAAGAGAATAGTAACACATAAAACAGCTCCGAGGATGTACATCGATAATGCCGCTTCCCAGCCAAAGAAAATAGCCCATATAATGTTTAAAACCATCTTAAAGCCAGTTTCAGATGTGAATTTAGGTTCATAACCAAATGGCCATAAAGCCAAACGGGCAAATTTGAAAAATTGAAGTCCGACAGGAATAAATAGAAGAGTTATGCATAGCAAAACTCCAGTAATTAAATAGCTTAGTGCCAACCACCATCCAACAAAAATAGCCCAAAGAATATTACCAAAAGTCTTCATATTTTTCTTCTTTCTTTCATTAAATAAAAGCCCACCGTTTAAAACAATGGGCTTATTGACATTTTAGATTTTATCGACGTTATCTTGAAGAACAAGACGAGCCAAATTTTTCGGTTTACGTCCAGGTTTTAGCATTCTTTCACCTGGTTTAATCGCTCCGACAGGGCAAACGAGACCGCATAGTAAGCAACCGACACACTTATCGTGGTTGCAGCTTGGACGACGCGTCTCTTCATCCCATTCAATAGCTTGGTGAGCGCCATCGTAACAAGATATATAGCATCTTCCACAGCCAACACATTTATCGCTATCAATTTCAGGGAATACCTTGTAATCGCGATCGAGTTCTTCTGCGGGGATGAGGTTCTTATTGGCTATGCCAACTAAATCTTCAAGATGATCAACACCTTCTTGTTCCATGTAATGAGCTAGGCCGTTACACATATCTTCAACGATGCGATAACCATATTGCATAATTCCAGTTGTGACTTGTAAGTTCTTACAACCGAGTAAAATGAATTCAGCGGCGTCTTCCCAAGTCTCAATTCCACCAATACCAGAAATCTCCGCATCTTTGAGTTTTGGATGAT
>JAEZSD010000103.1 GCA_023422095.1 Bacillota bacterium | reverse complement strand
ACAACGATACTATATAAAAACTCTCCAATACAATATTCGATAATCTCAAGAGAGTTTACATTCACGATTGTTTCAAAAGGAGCCATCTCGGCTAGTTGAGAAATAGCCTCCATCGCTAAATCGTAAACTTCATAAACGAAGTCCTTGTCGAGCGAAGAGGGGACTTTCAAAAAATCGATAATTTTAAATACTTGTTCTTGCCCAAGAGCGTTAATTTTCTTATCCAATTTCTCTTTCCTCCCCTGTCAGTGCGCTGACTAGATATAAACGAATCGGTTTATCGCTAATATTTTTAATATAGTCTCGATAAACATGTAACTGTTTGATGTATTGTTCATCATCAATGTTTTTTAGTTTAAAATCAACAATAATAATTTCATCATTTTTAATAATTAAGCAGTCGATTATTCCGTGAACTTCATTTAAATCATCGTAAAATTCATATTCATGACGTAGGTTCTCGTTTTTAACATTCTTAAATATTGAGGTTCTTAAAACATTTGAAACGCATCTGGCTAATTGCGGGTTTTTTATAAAAGATGTGTCTTTCTTTTCATAATCGACAATTTCTAAAAGATGATGAAGCTGAGATCCAAATTCTAGAGCCGAAGAGTCCACCGTCACACTAATTTTTTTACTCGCTGATTTCTTTGTAATCAAATTGGAAGGTAATGATATTTCTTTAATTTCGACTTTTTTAATGGGTTTTTGCTGACTTTCTTTATCTAAAGAAGCGTGTTTTAATACATAGTCAACACCAATTTGATTTGGTAATTCTAAATATTCAAGGAAATCTTTGAAAGAGGTCGCGCGTTTCAGGTCGCCAACAAAAGAAGCCTTTTCATCTTTAGGATACAGGAAAATAATTTGCTCTCTTACTCTAGTTATAGCAACATAAAACAATCGCAATTTCTCCTCAAAATCATCACGAACAAATTTCTCTTTGATTAAATAGTGAGAGAAAGAATCAAACCCAAAATCATTAGGTAGAGGAAAGAAAATACCATAGAAGGGTGAAGCGAGAAAAGAGGTGTGTATTTCTTTGCGATGGAAGCTCTTAAATAATCCTGGCAAATAGACAATTGGGTATTCCAATCCTTTTGAACGATGGATGGTGATTAAAGTAACAGCGTTGTTTTGTTTCCCTTTTCGAGCCACTTTCACTTCTAAACCATAATCGGTCAGTTCATCAAAATAAGAGGAAAGTTCATCAATTGAAAAACCTAAATCATCCATCGATTTAGCAAAGGAGAGAAAAGTGTCCACCATCTCGACGTTGTTGTTAAAATTATCAATGGTCAATAGCTTATGATAGATGTCAAATTCTTCATAAAGAGCACGAAGTATTTCGTATAAGGAGCGGTCTCTAGCTAACTCCACCACTTTTTCAATCTTTTGATATAAGGTGGTGTGGGGGTAGATTTTATTTTTGACAATCCCAAATATTTCTTGGTCGGCAACATTCAAAAGGAAGGAACGAGAGATGGCAACATATGCATGATTGAAGGTGTCGTCCATAACTCTTCTTGCTACACAGGAAAATAGGGTGATAAGGTTTTTAGTCACAAAACCAAGCATTGAATTATCAATTCTTTCATCTCTAATGATGTTTAACGGAATACCGACAGAGGAAAAGTGGCGATGATATTTTTCGAAATCACTTCCACGATCAACAATGATGGCAAAATCGCTATAACGAACAGAACGATTGCCTTTAGATTCTTTGTCATAAACTAAGGTTTTTTGGTTAATTTTATCAAGTATATCGTCAGCTATAATGGCAATTTCTTGATTCACATTTTCATCATTTTTTCCATTTGAATATCGATATATTATCGGTCGATAGTTTGAATTATCTTTTTCACTAGTTCCGTAAATAACTGGCTCGTAGACAAATTGGTGCCCATCTGCATAATTTATAATGTTATTCTTGGCATCCATGAGTTTAGCAAAGGCCTCATTAATGAACTTGATGATTTGGACACGAGAACGGAAGCTGACATTAAGGTCAATTTCTCGGCCTCCTTGTTTTTTCTTATAAGCATTAAATTTATCTTGGAAAATTTGGCAATTTGCATTGCGAAAACGATAGATTGATTGTTTGACATCTCCCACCATATATAAATTGTCGCGAGACAATGCCTGAATCACTCTTTCTTGAATATCCGAAGTATCTTGATATTCATCCACCATAATGTAATCAAAGCCATTCTTAATTTCGGTAAGAACCTGAGGCATATCAATAATTTCGACCGCCATACGAGCGATGTCGGGAAAATCGTAACTATGAGTCTCTTTTTTAAAGTTTAAAAATCTATCTTCGATAGTTTTAATCATATCAACGAGAATTTTCGCAAATGGCTTATAGATGGTAAAACCTTTTAAGATATCTTCTCGATGACCAAATCGCCGCTTTTTCCAAGCTGAAAAAGTTTCAGCAATATAGCTTCGCAATGATTTATCTTCTTCAGGATAATTCGACTTTTGCTTATTCAAAGATAAGACATCCAGTAAGTCAGAAAGTTCGTTGTAGTCCTTAGCATTTATTAATTGGTCAAGAACATCACAAATTGCGTTGCTATCGGCGACATCACTGAGTGATTCGCTGATTGTTCTGAGTTCACGGAAAACAGTAAGAGCTTGCTGATAATATTCTTCAATATACGAGAAAATGAGTTTCTCATCGTAGCATTCCTCGGTAAGAAAACTAAAAAATGAAGCTTTATCAATCTTTAAATTGACTATTTTAATGATTTGATCGACATAATCTCTTAAATTTTGGTCGCTTTTTAAGCAGAAGGTGTTGATCATTTGGACAAATAAGGGATCATGGGCAAGATAGTATTCATGGAAAACTTGGTCGATAATCTTCTTCTTTTGAATATTAAGTAAACTAGAATCCATCACATTGATATCGCTGGGAATATGAAGAAATGAACTATATTTTTTAACCAAATATAAACTGAAAGCATCGAATGTTTCGATATGAGCGGCTTCAATCTCGCTTGTTAAATGGCTGGTGCTCGAGTCACTTAATAATTTATCGCGAAGGCGAATTTTCATTTCGCTAGCGGCAGCGTTAGTAAAAGTAAGGACAAGAAATTTGGAAAGCGGGTGACCAGATTTAACAATTTGGAAAATGCGCTCAGTCAAAACAGCGGTTTTTCCACTTCCCGCTCCCGCAGACACTAAAACATTGCTCCCAAGAGTTTGAATAGCGTCGGTTTGATTTTGTGACCATTTAAATCCCACTATCTTCTATCTCCTCTTGTTTTATATCTTTCGGAAAAACTTTTTGTTCATATCTGACATAACAAATATCCTTAAATGAACAATGCTTGCAAGGTCCTTCTTGATCAAAAAATTGAGGCCTAACGGGAAAGATGTTTTGCCGTATCTTTCTATTTCCTTCAACAAACAATTGAAGGGCCTTATCACTCAGCGATTTAAAATAATCCTTCGTTTGGACATGACTGTATTTATAGAATTGTGATTGTTTTGTTAGACGTAAGCTTTTTATAAATGCGGATTCATCTCCCGGGTTGCCAAAGGACCCATCAAAACTATTAATTACGTTTATATCATCGATTATATAGCCATCCAATTTAAGATAATTAGGGATAAGGGAGTCTTCTTTTTCTTCTCTACCAATCGAATCGGGAATGATGTGATGAATAAAGAGTCCGGATAAGGAGTAGTCTTCAAATTGAGGGGACCGACTCGTTAAAAGAGCGTATGTTGGTAGCTGAAATGAGCTTCCGTATTCAACTAAACTGGGAGTAAAAGTTTCCTTCCCGGTTTTGTAATCCAATAAGAACATGTGCTGATTATTAGTAATGACAATTTTATCGATAATGCCTTCCACAGTGGTTTTATTATCTATCGAGATGGAAAGAAACTTTTCCGTAAAAAATTGAGCGTTTCCCATCTTTGAATTGTGTAATTGAATGGCCTTAACAGCCACTTTGATATCAGTTTTTAACTGCGTCAATAGAACTTGTTCCTCTTCGTTAAACTGATAATCGCTATTATTTAAAGCTGCTTGGTAGGATTTTTCATAGTCAAAATGATCCTGATACATATCTTGAAAAATGCTGTGAGCAACTGTACCTAATGCAGTGCTAAAATTTCCGGAAAACGGATCAAGTTTGAGACCGAAGGAAACATAATACTGAAAAGGGCAGGCAAAGTATGTCTTCATTCTTGAATAAGAATGCTTGATAGGCATCAAATTATCAAATACCTGAGCTCCCGTAAATTCGTTGTCGTAGGAATCGTAAGGAATGGATATGAGCTCTTTTAATGCGTAAAAGTCTTCTGTTTGCTCTTGATAAAATTTGTTTGAATCACAAAGGGCCGCTAAGGCCATCTCAGCATATGTTTTACTGTAATAAGTATCAGGTAAACAAGCTTCAACTATCTCCATATTCCATATTTTGGCAAAAGGGGATGGATAATAATGATTGGCGGAATATCTTTCAGAATATGAAAAGTAATAATGATTGTCTTGAGCGAAGAAAGAGGTCAATACTTGAGATGAAATTTTTCCTTTTTCAAGAGAGGTATTAAGCGAAATGAGACTTTTTTCTTGGTCAGTTAAATAGTCGCTGTCTTTATATGATACGGGAAACAATCCCTCGTGAAATCCAAGAACAAAAATATGTGCGTCTTTGACCATAATTGGTTCGCTAATAAATCCAATAGAAGGATGGTAAATATCATCCGGAATTAGACGGTTCTTCAAAGAAGAAACGAGATATTGGTATTGGGTTTCAAAACAAAAACGCTCATCAAAAACTTCATTAACTATCTCATTCAAGAGGCTTTTATTTTCATCTGAAATCAACATCTGAGAGATACTTTCACTAGCTTTCTTTAAATCCTTATTTTGACGATAATCCTTTAAAAAGTCGCAGACAAAGTTTTGACTATATAAATTTCTAAATAAGGGAATGTTAATGCGAAATTGAAAATCATTTTGGAATCGATCTAGATAATATAGATAATTCATATCAGCGCAGTAGACAAATATGTCATTTGAATCAACGCCCGAATCAAGTAGAGAAGAAATTTTATTTAAGCAAGAAAGAACTTCTTCGTAAATCGTCGAGTATTGATTGAGAATTTGGCCGCTTTTAACCGATTCGCTAGAGTGGAAGTTGATTTGACAATTAAGAGAAATCAATGGATTCATTATTTCTTTGTCTAAAATAGAATAACCAAAAATGTCCACTTTATTTCCTTTGAGAAGCATGTTTAGGTAATGATCTTTTTTTATCAGCCCAAGACTATCCATTTTCTCTTTAATTTGAAGGAGATATTTTAATTTTGAAATTGAAAAATCTTTTTCAACAAAAGGAAGCAATTGAAAAATTTTAATTGCCACATCATCAGTTACATTTTCCGATATCATGATTTCTTTAATAGCCTGATGGCTAATCTCGCTGAAAAATGAAGCTAAAAAATCTCTTTTATCAATCGTTTTGATATCAGCAAAAGAATCGGTTTGGCGAAAGAAATTCAATAAATTTTTATGCATTGCATAGGGAGCAAGTATATAACGTTTTATCATGAAAATATTATAGATAATATCGATATAGATATCAATGTAAGCGTCAGAAAGGGGCAACAAAAAGAGCCCGAAGGCTCTTATAAAA
>JAEZSD010000066.1 GCA_023422095.1 Bacillota bacterium | reverse complement strand
TCACTTCCCACATAGTGGGTACTAACTTCAAAAGCATCAGCGAATTTATCGAGAAGAGGAATTAACACTTCCATATCACTCTTGGTATATCCAACAGAAATAATTAATGGGACATCACCTTTTTGTTTGCAGTATTCAGGAAGGAATTCGTTAATCCATTTCTCTTTTGAATATTCAGTCCATAACTCGCAGTTATAGATAGCATTGTTGTCTCCGATAATGCAGGGGTGAGGAATGTGAGCCATCTTTGTCGAAATAGTTTTAGCAACCATACAACCTAGTCCAGCCACATCTTTAAGCCACAACATTTTTTCAGCATCACCAACAAGTGGTCCGGCTGCCGGCATAAGTGGGTTCTTAAGAACTAATCCATCAAACTTTGTCGTTAGATCCATAATCATTTATTCTCCTTAATCGTTTTCCATAAATTGGTCGATATTTCAATCGATTTATTCAATCCTCTTTCGAGTTTAGAATTAAGCAGTTTGCCATTTTTTACCAAGCACTGACCACCACGATACACATCTCGAGGGGAGAAGGAGTGATAAAGTCCAAAGAATATATGTCCAAAAGCATTCGTGCTGTCTATTGGAGTAAAAGGACTATAAGGAAGTAAGAGGAAATCAGATTCATAGCCAGGAAGTATCTTTCCAATTTTAACTCCTAGAGTGTGACTAACATAATCATAGGTGTCGTTGATAACATCTAAAACATCTCCTAGATTAATCGCGTTGGGGGTCTCGTTTTTTAAACGGGCTGTATAGAATAGGTTTAAGTATTCCGTTGCCATCGAGGTGCTGAGACCATCATTACCAAGTAATACTTTAACACCATGTCGTTTGAAATTCATTATATCTGGAAGTCCAACTGCATTATTCATATTGGAAGTTGTATTAACAACAATAAATGCTTTGTTCTTTGCCACGATATCTAGCTCGGAATCAGAGATATGAACTCCGTGCACAATCAAACTGTTGGGTTTAATGAGTTGAAAACTATCTAATCTTTCAATAATTGATTTGCCATATTTTAAGTGGCTATCTTTTTCATCCATTTCGCTTTCAGCGACATGAATATGAATTGGGTAGTCTCCAATCACTTTAGAAATTTGACATAATGTGTCATCAGAAATTGACATGGAGGCGTGCATACCAAATAAGCCAGCACTCATCGAATCATGATTTGCTGAACAGAAATCGATATTTTCTTTAATACAATCTTTGACTGGGAAACGGTCACTAGTTTCAAAACACAAAATACTTCTCAACGCAGCGACATCAACTAAGGCAGTCTTTAAAGAATCAAGAGAGCCGAGAATGTTCTTTCCCGACGCGTGATGATCAATAAGAGTAGTGACGCCATTCTTCATGAACTCACTCGCAGCGCACAATCCGGAGTAGTAGGTTGTCTCATTATTAATTTTGGCATCCATCTTCCACCACATTTGATCAAGAATATCTTGGAAGTTCTTTGGGTTGAATGGCAAAATCATTCCTCGGGCAAAAATTGAGTATATGTGAGTGTGAGCACACACAAAATTGGGAAGAAGTAGTTGTCCGTGGCCATCAATAACTTCTGATCCGTCTTCTTGAAATTCGCTCATTGGTCCAACTTTGATAATCTTTTCATCGAAAATGACAAAACCACTATCAATATAGTTTTGATAATCATAAATTCTGACATTGGTAATGGTTCTTTTCATATCTAACTCCTTAATCGCAATTGAGCAATTCTCCTTTTAGCGGTGAATATACTCCATCCTTTAAAATGAAGCGTCCTCTAAGCATAGTGGAATGTATCTTTTCATCCAGTTCCAAATTTTCATAAATGGAATAATCGGCTCGCCCATGAGGTTTACCAATTTTATAGGTTTCGACATCTTTAATAAAAACTAAGTCAGCATCTTTTCCTACCGAAATAAACCCTTTTTGAGATAAATGTTGTAGTTTTGCATTATTTTTAGTCATCTTATCGATTATCTGATCGCCAAACATTTTATGGAGAAGCAAGAATGATGTCTCGATTCCTCCAATTCCAAAAGGATGGCCATTTAGAAGTGGGTGGCTCTTTTTATCGGCGATGTTAAAAGAGCAGTGGTCGGTTCCAATTGCATTAATATAAGCGATGTTTTTAATGAGCAATTCTTGCTCTTCCTTGCTCCTTAGAGGTGGGGCAAAAGTATATTTATATCCGTCTTCTTTGGCAAGATAAGAATCGTTGAAAATAAAATATTGAGGGCAGCTTTCAACAAAGAAATTTTTGCCCAAAATATCAGAAAAATTGTCAACGAGAGCTTGGAGAGTCTTTCCGCTACTGCAGTGAACCATGTACAAGTAACCACCAGTTTCTTTGGCGAATTGAGCAAGCTTAAGGGCTTCCGTTAATTCACATTCGCTGGGGCGGGATTTAAAAATATCTGTGCAAAGGAAAGCAGGATCGCGTTTAATTAACTCATCATTTTCAATGTGGCATTCAATCATTATGTTATGCTTTTTCGAAAGTTTCAGTAGGTTATAGATATCCTTATCATGAGTTCTACGTCTAGTCTCAGAATAAGTGGTAAAAAGCTTAATGGTGCTCATACCTAAGCTTTTGGTTTTAAGAACAAACTCCTCTAAATCACCATCGGGCTCTTTTATGCATCCATGAAGGTGATAATCAACTTGTGAACTCTTTGCTATTTGCAAGCGTTCGTAAAATAGTTTCTCCAATGTTTTTGCGTTCCTAGCAGGGTCAATAAAATCAATAATAGTCGTTACTCCACCAAAGGCGGCAGAACGAGTGCCACTGGAAAAGTCATCGACAGAGATAATAGTTCCGCAGTCTAAAGAAAAGTGAACATGGGGATCAATTAATCCAGGAATTACCTTTAAACCTTGTGCATCAAAATAATCTTTTGATTCGGGTTTATCTTTTCCCAAATAAACAATCTTTTCATCTGTAACCCCAATGTTAACTTGTTGCCAAATTCCATCGATATAGATGATTCCGTTTATGATTAATAAATCATTCATATTTACTGCTTTCTAGAAACACCATTCAAAGAATGTTGTTATTTCTGCTCCTTAACAGCGCGCATAATCTTTTCTGGAGTGATTGGTAAATCATTGATTCTCACACCAATCGCGCTATAAATAGCGTTACAAATTGCAGCTGGAGGGGTATCGATACCAATTTCACCAACTGATTTCGCTCCGAATGGTCCAGTTGGATCATAAGAGTCAGCAAATTCGGTTGTTAATTTAGTAATCTCTTTATGAGTGGGAATATGATAGGAAGAGAAGCTATTACTAAGCAATTTTCCATGGCTATTATATAGAACTGCTTCTGTTGAAGCCATTCCGTAGCCTTGGACAATTCCACCTTCAACTTGGCCTTTGGCCAACATTGGGTTAATCGTTGTTCCGCAGTCTACCACTGAGACATAATCAATGAGTTTGTACTCATAGGTTTCAGTGTCGATTTCAATTTCCGCGTATCCTGCCATAAATGGAGGAGGCGAAACGTGTCCGAAATAACTCTCAGTAACAGCGATTTGTTTCATTTCCTTGGAATAGGTAATTTGTCGAGCTAAATTGGGAAGTGTGATCTCTTTATTCTTCGATTTGAATGTTTCACCGTCAAAGTCGATATCTTCTTCAGTGGTGTCCAAAATACGAGCGGCTTCTCTGATTAATCTTTCTTTCATCTTCTGGGCAGCTTTTAAAGCGGCGTTTCCAGAAATATAAGTTGTTGATGAAGCATAAGCTCCAACATCAAATGGAGTGAGATCGGTGTCCGATGAATAAATTGTCACTTTGTCGACTGTGGTCATTAATTCTTCAGCGACAATCTGGGTAATTACAGTATCAGAACCTTGTCCGATATCAGTGGCTCCTGAAGTAACGACATAAGTGCCATCATCATTGAGTTTAATCGAGGATGAACCCATATCCATCAAAGGAATACCACTACCTTGCATAGCAATGGCCATACCAACAGCACGAATTGTGTGGGGTCCAACCTGGACGCGAGGATATTTTTTGCCCCATCCAATTAATTCGGCACCTCGGTCAATACAATATGGTAATTTACAGGATTCCATAATCATCGGAGTTCCTTTGGTTCCTTCACCCATAATTTCAAAAATGGGGGAGGTTTCTCCTTCTTTCATGGAATTTATTTTGCGAAGGTCAATTTGGCACATATCGAGTTTTTCCGCGAGGATGTCAATTGCGGTTTCTAAGACAAAATTACCTTGAATTGCTCCATAGCCACGGAAGGCTCCAGCGGGAACATGGTTCGTGTAAACCACTCGTCCACCAAATTTAACGGCTTCAACTTTGTTGTATAATGGCAAAACTTTGCTACCGACAATCATAAAAACAGTCAATGCATGCTCGCCATAAGCGCCAGTATCGCTCAATGCGCGACAATCAATGGCTTTAATTATGCCATCTTTACTGGCTCCAATTTTCATGGATATCATCATTGGGTGACGAGTGTAGGATGAGCTAAAAACTTCTTCTCTAGTGTATGACATGCGAGAGGGCAAACCAGTTCTCAATGTCACTAAAGCGACAAAGAACTCACAGTGAAAAGCTTGTTTTCCGCCGAAACCACCACCAACACGTGGTTTGATAATACGAACCTTGTTTAGTGGGAGATCCAATGTCTTAGTTAGAATTCGACGCATGTGAAAAGGGGTTTGAGTAGAAGCATAAATGACAAGTCGATTGTGGTCATCAAGGCGAGCGTTAGCACAGTGTGGCTCCATCATGGAGTGGGCCTGCGCTTGTGTCTCAGCAACGTGTTCAATGACAACATCACATTTCTTGAAAACTTCATCCACATTGCCGATTTCCATCTCATAGGTGGCAGCAACGTTTTCTTTTGGTCTAAAGCCCATTTCAAAGGCTTGAGAAATGCCTTCCTCTGGGTGAACAACATTTTTATTTAAATAAGCGGTCTTATAGTCAAGAACTGGCTCCATTACTTCGTATTCGACTTCGATTAATTTGAGAGCATCTTCAGCAATTTGCTCATTAATTGCGGCAACTAAGGCTACTTCATCACCGACATAGCGAACATACTCATCAAGGATGAATTTGTCGATTGGGGACGGAGCGGGTGCGCCTTGTCCAGCGCGCGACATAGCCACGTGAGGAACATTCTTATAAGTGAGAACACATTTCACACCATTTAATGCTTCAGCTTTGCTGGTATCGATATTTTTGATATGAGCAAAAGCATGAGGGCTACGAAGCATTCTGCAAATAAGAGAACCATGAGCGGCGTAGTCATCAGTGTAAACTGGGCGACCCATCATTTCAGCATGGCCATCGACAGAACGAGTCTTTTTGTTAACGACTTTTAAATTACTTTTTGGCATGTTTTTTGACCTCCGCTAAATATTTTTTAACGGCTTCCATTTGAGCATGATAGCCGCTACAACGGCAAAGGTTTCCAACGAGATAATTTTTAATATCTTCATCAGTTGGGTCTGGATATTCTAAAGCTAGAGCGTGAACAACAAGAGCAAATCCGACAAGGCAAAAACCACATTGATCAGCTCCTTCATCCGAGAAATAATCAGCAATTCTATTGGCTTCTTCTTGAATGTCTTCGACAGTCGTGACTTTTTTGCCATGGACTTGGGCAGTCAAAACACTGCAAGACATTGATGGTTTCCCATCAATTAATACTGTGCAGGTTCCACAGTTGCTTTCATTGCAACCAACGTGCACAGATAATATTCCTTGATTTCTTAATGTTTCAGCAAGGTATTCATCAGGACGAACATTTAGGACGACCTCGGTCCTGTTTAAGACAAATTTGACTTCCATTATTTGCTGACCTCCTTAAGTCCACGGCGAATGTATACTTCGGAAATTTCTTTGCGGTAATCTTTTCCAATTGCAACGCTGTCAGCGAATGAATATTCACTAATAGCAGTTTTGGCCACTTTCAAGACATCCTCACCAGCATCAGCTTCTTTCATTGCTTGATGAGCAAGGGAAGCGATCATTGGTCGGGAGCCAACAACGATATAATGCTTGTCGTTTCTTAATGTGATTGCGATGTTCACTAAAGGAAAGTCCAAAGCAGTGGCTTTGACTTTCTTGTAGAAGCATTTGCCATCATCTTTTTTAATATAAAGGGCGACAAGAATTCCTTGAACTTTGCCACGATAGCTTAAATATTCTTCTAAAGACATTTTTTGTTCGGGATAGAACTCTAGGGTGACATCAAGAGCTAAAAGAGAAGTAACAACATCAGAAAATGGATATCTTCCAAACACAGATCCTCCGATTGTGGCTAAATTGCGGAAGTTTACTCCCATAATCTCTCCAACAGCTGTGGAAGCAATTCCTCCACATATTTTCTTAATTAAAGGCGAAGTCTCAAAGTTTCTAAGAGTAACCATAGAACCAACTTTAATAGAATCTTCTGATTCGACTATTTGATTTAGTCGTAGATCAGATAAATCAATTAATGTTTCATAGCTTTGACCTAATTTTTTCATCCAAAGTCCTCCCGCGATAATCGCGTTCTTTGGATTTTCCGACAGTTTGCGATAAGCATCGTCTAGTGATGTGGCTCGATAAAAGTTTTTTGCGCGCATACTATTTCCCTTCTAGATTTTTATTCAAATCTTGATAATCGTTTATTGTGTCTATGTCATTAAGTATATTTTCATCGTCTACGTTTATTATTTCATAATTAAAGCGATTGCGAAATGCTTTTAGATTATAATCTACCGGCTCTTTCTTCAGTTGGTTTACTAATTCACGGCTAATGAATAGTGGGTGGCCGGTTTCTCCTCGATAGACAGGCACACGTAATTCACCCTTACCATTTTTCAACGCTAGCATGGTTTCCCTTTTAACAAAAGGGCAATCTCCTGGAATGATAAATATGTCACTTTCGACATTTTTAACGCCCCACAAGACACTGGAAAACATGCCTTTATCGTAATGAGGGTTATTTGTTATTTCGATTTCTGGTAAATCTTTTAAGGCTTCTCGAATATCAGAATCATAGAATCCAGTTACCACTTTTAGATGGTCAACATACGGCAAAAAGCTCAAAACAGTATGCAAAATAAGAGGTTTGCCATTAAACCTCAACATCATTTTATTTGTCTGGGCTCTTGAGGAGTAACCTCCTGCAAGAATAATTCCTTCAATCATATTAATGAATATACTTATTGTATAAGTTATTTATTACCGCTTCAAGTTAACGATTTGCCAAAATGGGTGTAAAATGAAAAAGCAACCAATAGTTGCGTAAATGAAAAGTAGAGTTGGTTGTCGCAACCGAAAGTAAATTGATAAATTAATGTCATCAGTGAGGGGGAAAAATTATGAATATCGAAATTGCTGACAGACTAGTTAAGATGAGGAAGAAAAAAGGATACTCGCAAGAAGAATTGGCTGATAAATTAGGTTTATCACGTCAGGCGGTATCTAAGTGGGAGCGGGCAGAGGCCTCTCCAGACACGGATAACCTCATTTGTTTAGCTAAGTTATACAATGTTTCTATTGATGAGCTATTAAGCACAGATGAAGATGTAGAAACAATCGTTGACGAACAAATTAAAAAAGAAGAGGAAAAGCCATCGGATAACAAAGAAAATGGTGATTCCGAGGAAGCTAACAAAGAAAAACCAAAGGGAGATAAGATCGACATCGGTCCTGGTGGAATCCACGTCATCGATAAAGATGGCAGTGAGGTCCACGTTGGAATAAGTGGCATTCATATCACCGATGCAAAAAATGATGAACACAAAAAACACCACTTCGAAGCTTGCATGTCTCCGAAAGAAAAAGACTGCGGTGGCAAAATCAGCGGAATTGTTTTATCAGGTTTGATGCTTATCGCGTTGGTCACATACATTCTTCTTGGTTCCCTTATGGGAATGTGGCACAACGCCTGGGTTGTCTTCTTGGTTCCAGAAATTATCGCGTCCCTAGTACGCGCAATCGCTTCGAGAAAATTCTCAAAATTCAACATGCCATTCGTCGCGACATTCACATATTTCTTCGTGTGTATGGTTGTTCCTGGATTATCAGCTGAACTTTGGCACCCAATGTGGGTAGTGTTCCTAGCCATTCCGCTATATTACACTTTGTTTGGGCCAATTGATGCTGTGATCAAGCGCAAGAAATGTCAAAGTGATATCAAAGTGTCAATTAACGCTGACGCCTTCGACAATGAAGATGGCGATGATAAAGAGAGTGACGATTAGTCGTCCTCTTTTTTTCTTTTTGCCTCGTGATATACTATTTAAGATTTAAGGAAGTATATTCACATGAAAAGATATGTTGTATCGCTTGGCGGGAACGCTCTCGGCAACAATGCTGAAGAACAAAAAGAACTGCTCAAGAAAGTTGCAAAGCCAATTGTCTCTCTAATCAAAAGAGGAGATGAAATCATTATTGTCCATGGAAACGGACCACAAGTTGGGATGATCAACTTAGCCTTTACTGAGGCTCAGAGTGTTCCTGATATGCCTTTTCCAGAATGTGGAGCGATGAGCGAAGGCTACATCGGATTCCATATTCAAAACGCGATTGATAATGAGCTAAAAGCTCAAGGAATTCAAAGAGATGTCGTCACTCTTGTTTCACAAGTAGTTGTTGATAAAAATGATCCTCTCTTTAAATCTCCATCCAAACCAATCGGCACCTTCTATAGTGAGGAGCAGGCCAAAGCTATCGCTGAAGAAAAAGGTTACACCATGAAAGAAGATGCGGGCCGTGGATATCGCCGAGTTGTCCCTTCACCACTTCCAATTGATATTATCGAAAAGAATAGCATTTTAAACTTAGTGGCAGCTGGCCATGTGGTTATTTGCGCGGGTGGTGGTGGAATCCCAGTCATTAAAAATGAGGATGGCACAATTGAAGGCGTCGCTGCGGTAATTGATAAAGATTACGCTTCCGCAAAAGTTGCAAGTTTAGTTGATGCTGATTATTTGGTAATCTTAACCGCTGTTGATAATGTTTATATTAATTACAAAAAGCCCGATGAGAGAAAAATTGAAAAGATTTCAGTGGATGAAATGAGCGAGCTATTAAAGGGTGATTATTTTGCTAAAGGCAGCATGTATCCCAAAGTGAATGCTTGTTGCAAATTTTTACAAGAAAAGCCCGGAAAAACTGCGATTATTTCTTCATTAGAAGTTGCTGAATTGGCATTCAGCGAAAAGGTCGGAACAATTATAAAATAAGTTATATAACTTAACACAAAAAAAGAGTTCAATGACGAACTCTTTTGTTTTAATCAAGTGATTAATTAACTACTCTGAAGCGAATTACTCCAGGTAAGGCCTGTATAATGTCTTTGAAACATCCCTTGTCGCAGTTTTTGCCTTCGAAATCAACGATAGTCGCGGCAAATTCGCCTTTGGAAGCGGTTGCACTCTTGACGACATGGCTTGACTCAGCAAAATGAGCGATGATTTTGTTACCATCTAACGATGAGTTATGAAGAATGACCGCTCTTTTTCCAGCTGGTTTGCCTAAATC
>JAEZSD010000063.1 GCA_023422095.1 Bacillota bacterium | reverse complement strand
CTCCTAATTCTTTGCGATACCCTTTGATCATCGCATCAATTAATGAACTAACGATAATCTCTTTGCTAATCCCGCGACTGACTTCAATTTGATTGAGAGCCTCTCGGAATTCTGCTGCGTTGATAGCCATAATTTCTTTCTCCTTATGAAAATTTAACTGCTAATCGTATATTTGATATATTTGCTTTTGCAATATCAATCAATAATGTTCTGGTCTTCACTCGATACGATAAAGTGATATTTTCTTCATCATGTTTAACCAGAGTACCCTCGTAGATATTTTCTCCCTTAATGGGTTGGGATAAATGAACATGAACAAAACAATTAAGATAAGCATCAAGTTTATCTTTTTTGAGAGGTTTTTCCGCCCCAAGGGAAGAAATATCTAAGGTATAAGGGTTATCAATTGGATTGATAGAATCAAGATATTCATTCAGTTGATTGGTCACTTCCACAATGATATTCATATCGATTGGTTGATCGCGATCAATGGTGAGCGATAGATGTCCACCTTCGCGAGAAAAGGATAAGGAAAAATCCACCAACTCGAAACCGAGTTCTTGGAACTTTTCACTTAGTTTTGTTTTCAATTCTTGCGTATCCATAGATCCCCTTAAAAACAAAGAGTGGCCTGTCAAGGTCACTCTTGTGCAGAGTTTTGCGCGATTAAGCGCATTACTACTATAGCATTATAATTTATAATGTCTACTTATTTTTATAAAAGCTACTTAGTTAAAGGCTTGGATTGACAACATTCCCAACATAAAGAGGCAAATCATTTTCATCATAGATGATATAAATGAAAGGTTGATTGAGTTGCACTTCAATACCGTCAGGCATTGGCCCAGCAGAGCCAGCACCAAAACCGGTCCAAGTAACGGATTTTATGGTAGTGCCATCTTCATTAAAACTTACTTTATTTTTTTGTTTGCACTCTGAAATGAAAATAGGATCAACCTCATCAGTGTAAATGTTTCCCAAAGAGTTGATGGAATCATCGAATAAACTCTCGTATCCGAGTTGGCATAAGGCAGATGAAAAGTCCACTAATGAGCTACTTGAGAACTTCGGTACTGAATTTTTAATCACTTGATCTTTGTGTAAGACATTAATGTCATCGGTGAATATATTTGTTTCATCGGTAAGTTCAAAGATGTCATCCGCATTGGATTTACAGACAAGATATTTCACTTTCATATTATTTTTGTAATAATCGTAAAAACTATAATAGTCACCATAGTCGTAATAGTCACCGTAATATTTATGGGTCATATATGTCACCTCTATGGGTTCGAGAGGAGTGACGTAGAAATTATCTTTGTATGATTCATTTTTCACAAATTTAGTTTCCCATTTGTTATTAAAATAAAGAGTGGTCAATAAATAAAGTGCGGAATTTTCATCAATGGATAAATCACTAGGAGATAAGAAGTTTTCTTCTCCAATTTTTTGATTAGCCCAGTCAATCATCTTATTGACATCACTTGAATTTTCAAAATCAATGGAAAATGCTTCGCAGTAATAATTAGCTAAAAGATTGATAAAAACAGGATTAATCGTTCCATGAGCTACGCTTTGGAAAACGCCATTGTAGAGCTGAGTGGTCCCGTCTTCATTTTGATAATAATCATTAAGATAAGCATTGGAATATTGTTCCTTTCTTAATGTTTCATCAAGATATAGAAGAGTATTAAATTGTTGCTCAATTGTTTCATCAGTGCTAGCTAAAGAAACGATTGATAGGTTTGAATACAATCCAAACGGAGAAAAGGAAATATTATCTTCTTGATGATTTAGATTCTGATAAATGTCATTAGCGAAATTATTAACTGCTAAAGAATATTCTTCGCTAACGCTAATGGATTTTTTATCTAACGATGGATAATAAACTTCATTTAAAGGAACAAAAGTATCATCATTTTGAGGAACTTGGTAAACTGCAGAATAAGGTCTAAAAGAGGATACAGTTTTAATGCCACTTAAAATAATGACTAATGCAGGAACAGCGATAACAAGCGTTAAAGAAGCTAAGACGACTGAAGACACAACAATAGTTACTTTTAGGAATGTAGGCTTGCTTTTTTTGGTTTTCAAAGGCAATTCGCTCATTTGGAAAGAAGGTTCTGGAATACTCGTAAGTTCGCTATCGATTTTTTTTATCGTGTCGGTTTTAAAATGTTTTTTGTAATTCATAAACTCTCCTTATAGTGTTGTTTTATCTTCTTTAGTGCAGAAAGATATGTGCGATATGTTGAGGAGGGCGAAATGTTCGTTATTTTAGCGATTTGGTGAATAGTGCATTCATAAATTATCTTATAGATAACCACTTGGTTTTCTTGCTTAGTTAGATAATCGTGCATGTCTTCAAATAAAGATTGATCCTTATCTTTACTTTCCACTACTTGTTCGATATTCTCACTTGGAATATCTCTTTTTCGTTTGATTTCATTAAAAGCTAAATTCTTAACAATAGTAATTAGATACTGATGAAAATTCTTATCGTTATTTAAAAGATGAATGTTGCCCATCAATTTGACGAAAGCATCTTGAACAATATCTTCCGCCAGATAAGAATCTTTAACAATCTCAAAAGCTAAAAAATAAATAAGCCGATAATAGGTGTGATACACATCATTAAAAGCACCTTCATCATGTTCTTTTAGTCTTTTAACTTGGTCAATTGAAATCAACATTTTGCTCCTCATTAGTATAGACAATTTGATATAGAGAGTTTTTCCAAATCTTTTATATTTTAAACATTAATAAACGTTAGGTAAAAGAAAAAGTGGGGAATGCCCACTTAATCAGCAAATGACTATTAACGAATTTCGATGTATTTCTTTTCTGCTTTTTTGGGTTCGACTTTGTTAATATCAAGAGTTAAGACTCCATCAGCCAAATTAGCGGTGATGTCTTTTTCTTCAACGTCTTCTCCGACATAGAAGCTACGTGAGAATTTACCAACGAATCTTTCGCGTCTAATGTATTTACCACTTTTGGTTTCATCGTGCTCGCGTAATTCTTCAGCGTGAATAGTTAAATACCCATCTTTAAGTTCAACTTGAACATTTTCCTTTTTAATAGCAGGTAAATCGATGTCAATGTGGTATTGCTTGTCATCTTCGCGAACATCAGACTTCATTAGGTCATTGCGTCTAACTTCTCGAGGAAAAGCAAAGAAGTCCTCGAAAAATGGATCCCAGAGATCAAATGAGTCATTTACAAAATTCGAAACGGCATAATTTTTTTTCATAATTCAATCCTCCTTATGTTCGTTCGTATTAGCACTCAAAGCGTATGACTGCTAACTACTTACATTATAATCAAATTTAGCACTCTGTCAAGTGGTTTGCTAAATATTTTTACTATTTTATAGTAATACCCTAATATTTAAGATAATGTTTAAAAAATAATGAAAAAATCACCAAGCTTTGGTGACTTTTTATTTAACCTTGTTATTTTTTTAAGCGCGTATGGGTAAGGGAGAATTTTTTAAAATGCTTTGGTTTTCTTTTTCGATATGGATAGCGTGAAATCCATTTTCCTTTGCTATAGACATTAAAGCATTTGGGTCCCCATTTCAAACGACAAAATTCTCTAAGGTCATTAAATGAATATAACTTATGTCCTTGAAAATCATACTCGCGGAAAGGATAAATCACTTCTCGGGGATAAGATAAGTTTTTCACTTCTCCACCCCAATCTTGGAAAGGAATGATTACCGTCTGAGCAACACGAGAAGAATTGGCGTATTTCTCCGCTGTCTCTTTTTCATATTCTTTAATTTTGTTTTTGGTTTTTGTTAAAGAAGCGTGAAAGATAACATCTTTAAGGAAATATGGAATGATGTATTTTTTTGTGTAACGAAGTACTTTTTTATGTTCTTTTAAAGTTTCTGGAACGCCCATAAACACAACAACATCAATAAATACCCCATCCCCATCGCACCAGTTAGGAAGGGTGAAGTGATTTTTTTCTAAAATGTAGGAATCTTTCTTACGTATTTTAATGGTTGGAATAAAGACGTTATAGCGAGGATCAGTTTCGTAAGAATCAAAATAATAAGCATCAGGTAACTGTTCTTGGAGCATCTTAATAACTC
>JAEZSD010000119.1 GCA_023422095.1 Bacillota bacterium | reverse complement strand
ATTTTTCCCACGGATGGAATTTGGGGAAGAATTTCCACCATATGATCAATATCGACCATACTGACATGGAAGAACAATCTCCAGAAATCTGATTGCTTTTCACTATCGAATTTAGGAATAACATATTTGGCAACCATTGCGAATAGTTTGCGGTTTTTGCCTACTTTAGCCGCGTATTTGCTCATCTCCGCGAAAGTAGTAAATGGGGAATCATAAGCTTTAACATATTGGAAATAACCAAGTGTTCTGTTTTTTGTCACATCGACAATTGGGCGGAAAAGATAACGAATGCTGCTACCTCGTAAAAGTTTGTCGACTTGCTCGCTGTATTTGTTTAATTCCAACATCTGACCAACAGTCTTTTGATAAATCAGAATTGTTTGATTATTTTGTTGTGCAGAAATGCAGGCCTCTTGAGCTTTGTTGACAATCGTTTCAAAGTCTTGATAGAACTGAGCGTTTTCAACAATTCCAATTGAGAAATTTACCGAACCACCATAGCCATTGACCCCGATGCACTTCTTTAGTGAGTGTTCAATCGATGTGGCGAGATGCATTGCATCTTCGCGATTGTTAATTCGCAAATCAAATAAGAGCAATTCGTTATCAACAGTGTCAACGATTTGGCGAGGTGATTTCATATCGTTAGCATAAGGGTAAACTTCGTTTTTCAAAGTCATAACCATGTATCTTTCAATTTTGTCATTAGACAAGATTTTCTTTTGAATATAAAAGAAACGAATCGCATATGTGTAACCACGAATAGATTTTTCTCGAGCGACCATCTGACTAATAACGCTTCTTTTTACAACACCCGTGTTCACTCCGCGTCTCTTCTTAATTGTGGAGTTAATGGGAGTCATGTATTTTAAGAGAATACTCTCAAGATGGATAAGTCCAATATTTGGATCATACTTCAATAATTTCAATAAAGAAAAATAAGAGGATTTGCCTCTATTCACTAATACATCAGCTTCGAGATATTGAGTGGCTGATTTTACATCTAAACAAATGGTGAAAATCCAATTTTTAAGTTTTTCGACATCGTTTTGATGAAACTTTTGATAAAATCCCGCTAAATCCATCACCTTTTTATTGCGAATATCGCTGCGATTAAAATAAGTGACAATGTTCTTTTTCACGTCAATGATGAAGATACGTGTCGTGTTGCTCTCATCGAGAATTCTTTGGCGATATTTTTTATTAATTGAGTTAAAGATGATCAAAGATACAGTAAAAAAGGTTGCTAAAAGTACAACCCCTACAATGATTAAAATGAAGATAATTCGTGTTTGGCCATCCATAGGTCATATTATACTTTATCTGTCATATTTTTACGATATTTTGTAAAAAAATCAAATAAGTATTTGAATGAAAACCATCATCGTTTCTTTTTTTACATCTTGTGTTATAATAATCCGCAGCCGGAGAAGTACCCAAGTGGTTGAAGGGGGCAGTTTCGAAAACTGCTAGGGGGCGCAAGTCTCGCATGGGTTCAAATCCCTTCTTCTCCGCCATCTTGAAACGTACCCTTTTTACTAGACTAACTAATGTCAGTAAAGAGGGTTTTTAATGATTCCTAATTGTTATAAAACACAAAATACTAAATAAGAAAGGAGAGTAGCAAGGCATTAAGATAATATATATTCTAGAATATTAAAGATACGATTGCACTGAAGTTCCAACGCACTATATAGAAGCGGCATAATACAAGCACTGTCAGAAAATAATGTGTGTACAAATTCCGTACATTTGTTATAATATGTTAGTCAAAGAAGTGAGGGAGAATATTTATGGCAATAGCTTTAAAAGAAAAACGCATCGAATTTCGCGTTCCAGATGATAAAAAGAAAACAATTGAGGAAGCAGCGAAAATCTCAAATGTTTCTGTATCATCCTATATAATTAATGTGGTTTACAAACAAGCAAAGATTGATTTAGAACAAAACGAGATTATTAATTTATCAAATAGGGAAAGAGATTTTCTCATGGACGCCCTTAGAAATCCTCCAAAACCAAACGAGGCCTTAAAGGCGTTATTTAAATGATTTTAAAATCGATTGAGGAAGTAAGCGAAAAAGACATTAAAGATTTTTCATGTGGAAATAAAGATTTAGATAATTATTTCAGAAAACACGCTCTAAAAAATAACAAGAATGGTTATGGTAGTACATTTGTGTTAGAAGAAATGAATGAAATTGTTGGATTTTTCACTTTATGCAGCGCTTCAATTAAATTCGACGAATTGCCAAACGATGAGAAAACATCACTCCCAAAATATCCAATTCCTTGCGTAAGAATAGCTCGATTAGGTGTCAAAAAAGAAAAACAGCGAAAAGGATATGGAAAGACTTTATTAAAGGAAGCGTTTTTAAAAATTTTAAACGCAAAAGATAGCATTGGCATTAGATTGATAATTGTTGACGCGAAAGAATCATCTGCGTCGTTCTATGAAAAATTTGGCTTTCTCAAATTAAAAGGAAACAAATTCTCATATTTTTTATTAGTGGACACTTTAAAGCAAATACTAGAGTAAGTATTTTTATTATCAAAGAGTGGACACTTTTTTTGTTCAAATGAAAATTAATACATAGTAGTGAGTCCTAAAGGCGATTGGCTGAAAAAACGGCGTGGCTAATTCGGGTAAAATTGAGCATTTAAGCCATTTTGAAGGGCCATTTTTGCTGGATTATCTAGTTTCAGCAACGAGGGTTTTTATTTCAAAATGATATTATCCGTCCTAATCTCAAAGAAGAAATAGAAAGTCAGTATTGGGAAAAAGAATAGGAAAAAAGGTATCGAGAAAAATAAACTTAATTACTTTTGAATAGGCCTTGATAACACCAAGCATAATTCAGTGGACACAAAGCAAGGTAATATAATAATCTAAAAACAGGCAAAATAATTAATTGGCTTTTTCAATGTTTCAATTAATTTTTGACCATGTTTATATTGGAAGGCCATAAAAATGAAAACAAAAGTCGATGTCACACAAGCGGAGAAAATGAACAAAAGGATGCTGAGAACACTTTTAAGTTGTACTTCAGTTGCCCTTTCCCTAGTTGTATTGGGGGGATGCGGAGCAAAAGATGACCCAAAGCCTTTATGG
>JAEZSD010000026.1 GCA_023422095.1 Bacillota bacterium | reverse complement strand
GTGGAAAAGGCGCCGGCCTTGCAGAAATGACACATATTGGTGTTCGTATTCCAGAAGGTTTTACTATTTCTACTGAAGTATGTGCATTATTTTATGAAAATGGCAAAAAATTGCCTGAATATGTCGTTAATGCGATTTTTGAATCGATCAAAGGCATCGAAAAGAAGACTGGAAAAATCTTTGGTGGAGATCATAATCCATTATTAGTTTCCGTCCGTTCAGGTGCAAGAGCTAGTATGCCTGGCATGATGGACACCATCTTAAACTTAGGCTTAAATGATACCACTGCCGCAACATTAGCAAGAGAAACTGGCAACGAAAGATTCGCAATGGACTCTTATCGCCGTTTCATTTTAATGTTCACTAACATCGCAAAAGGACATTCACGTGAAGCAATGGACAAAATGTTGCACGATTTAAAAGAACAAAATGGTTACAAGCTTGATACCGAAATCACCACTGAACAATTAAAAGAATTAGTTGCTAAATATAAAGCTTATTACAAGAACGTGTTTCACGAAGACTTCCCAACCGATCCAAAAATTCAATTATTGGAAGCAGTATCCGCTGTTTTCAGAAGCTGGGACAACCCAAGAGCAAACGTTTATCGCATGATGAACAACATCCCATATTCATGGGGTACAGCTGTTAACGTTCAATCAATGGCTTTTGGTAACAAAGGTGAAACTTCTGGTACTGGTGTTGCCTTCTCTCGTAACCCAGGTACTGGTGAAAACGTTATCTCCGCTGAATATTTGCCAAATGCTCAAGGTGAGGATGTCGTCGCCGGAATTCGCACTCCATTACACATTGACGAATTAAAAACTAGAATGCCAAAAGTTTACGAAGACTTTGTCAAGACCATCAAAACAATGGAGAATCATTATCGCGATATGCAAGATATGGAATTCACTGTCGAAGATGGTGTTCTATACTTCTTACAAACCCGCAACGGCAAGAGAACTCCTGCTGCTGCATTAAAGATTGCCTGCGATCTCGTTGATGAAGGCTTAATTACTGAAAAAGAAGCTGTTTCAAGAATCGACGCTGGTTCTTTCGATAAATTATTGCTACCTGGATTTGACAAGGACGCTATTGCTTCCATCAAGCCAATCGCTACTGGATTAGCTGCTGGACCTGGTGCTGGAACTGGTGCTATTGCCTTCACAGCTGAAGAAGCAGAGAAGAGACACCTCGCTGGTGAAAAAGTTATTCTCGTTCGTTCCGAGACTTCACCTGAAGATATCGTCGGAATGGTCGCTGCTCAAGGTATTCTCACCGCTCGCGGTGGTATGACTTCTCACGCAGCTGTTGTTGCTCGCGGTATGGGTAAATGCTGCATTAGCGGTTGCTCTGCTGCAATTATCAATGAAGAAAAGAGAACTCTCACCATTGGAAAACAAGTTTTCACTGATAAGGATGTCTTATCATTAGATGGAAATACTGGTAATGTCTATGTTGGTGCTATTAAGACTGTCGCCCCAGACTTAACTTCTGGATATTTCGGAAGATTAATGGCTTGGGTTGATCAATATCGTGAACTCAATGTCAGAACAAACGCTGACACTCCACGAGATGCAAAACAAGCTAGAGCTTTTGGTGCTGAAGGTATTGGTCTATGCCGTACTGAACATATGTTCTTTGCTAAAGACAGAATCTTCTCTATGAGAAAAATGATTCTTGCTGATACTATTGAAGAACGAGAAGCCGCTCTTGCTGAGATTGAGCCAATGCAACAAGATGATTTCGAAGGATTATTCGAAACCATGGGCGAATTCAATGTTACTATTCGTTTATTAGACCCACCACTACACGAGTTCTTGCCACAAGAGCCAGCTCTAATTGAAGAATTAGCACTCGCTACTGGCAGATCCGTTCAACAAATCAAAGACAGAATTGCTGATTTGCATGAATCTAACCCAATGATGGGCCACCGCGGATGCCGTTTGGATGTAACTTATCCAGAAATCGGCAAAATGCAAACTAGAGCAATCATCAAGGCTGCCATCAATGTCAGCAAGAAGACTGGAAAATTAGTTACTCCAGAAATCATGATTCCTCTTGTTCTCGATGAAAGAGAATTAAAGTTTGTTAAAAACATCGTTACCGAAGTTGCTGATGATCTCATCGCGAAGTCCGGTTTAAACATGAAATATCATGTTGGAACGATGATTGAAATCCCACGAGCTGCCCTCTTATCTGATGAGATCGCCAAAGAAGCAGAATTCTTCTCTTTTGGTACAAACGACTTAACTCAGATGACATTCGGTTTCTCTCGTGATGATGCTGGTAAATTTTTACCTCATTACTATTCCAATAAGATTTTCGAAGAAGATCCTTTTAAGACCCTTGACCAAAATGGTGTTGGTAAATTGATTGAAATGTCAGTCAAGCTTGGCCGTGCAACTAGACCAAGCCTCCATATCGGAGTCTGTGGTGAAACTGGAGGAGATCCAAAATCCATCGAATTCTATCACAAGGTTGGATTAGATTATGTTTCTTGTTCTCCATTCCGTGTTCCAGTTGCTCGTTTAGCTGCTGCTCAAGCCGCAATTCTCTTTCCAAGAAAGAAGTAATTGAACTAGCAAAACATAATAAAAGCTCAAGTCAATTTGCTCTTGAGCTTTTTTATTAACTAAATAAGAAGTCTACTGTTTAAAAAACAGTGAGGCCGCTCCAACAACGCCAGCGTTGTAACCAAGTTTTCCTACTAAAATTTCAACGGCTGGAGAATGAGGGAATCCATATGATCTTTCTTCGCAATAATTTTTTAAGCGAGAGGTTAAATATCCACCTTCTTTAGATACACCGCCACATAAGATAATTGCATCAGGTCTAAAAATGTTGCAAAGATTTAAAATTCCCTCGCCCAAGTAGTGAATATAATTACGAACAACTTCTTGAGCATAGCGATCGCCAATTTTCGCGGCTGAAAATGCTACTTTTGCATCAACCTCATCAAGAGAAGTAATTCCTTTCCACATTAGCGAGTCAGGATACTGTTCCATTTTCTTTTTTGTGTCGGACACAAGGGCAGTTGCTGAAGCGTAGGTTTCAAGACACCCGTGTCTTCCACACCCACATGGCCTTCCATCAATTTCGACAACCATGTGACCAATTTCTGCGCCTTTGCCTTCGTTCCCTTCGTATAATTTTCCATCTAAAACCAATCCACCACCTACACCAGTTCCAAGAGTTAGAACAATTATGTTATGGAGTTGTTTTCCTACACCAAAAGTTGCTTCTCCAGAAGCGGCAGCGTTAGCGTCATTTGTAACGTGGACAGGAAGATCGATTGCTTTTTCAATCATCTCTTTGATATGGACATCGGTCCAACCAATATTTGGTGCGAACTCAACCACACCAGTGTCAGAATCAACTGTTCCGGGGCAACCAATTCCTACCCCGCTAATATTGGGGTAATTAATTTTTTTGATTTGTACAATTAATTTACTAATCGTTTCTTCAGGAGTTTCTCCGCTTTCGACAGGCAAGGTGAAAAAATCCTGAATATCACCTTTTGGAGTAACAACCGCGCCTTTAATGAAAGTACCACCGATATCTATTCCGATTGCGTTCATTTAATAAAACCCCCGTATTTCTCCGTTATTTTAATCATTTTTGATTGGTAATTTGAAAAAAACAAAATTATTATCTCCATCAATATAACCAACTTCTTTTTCGTTGATAATTATAGATCCATCGTCATCGACATATCCGATCTCGCGATTAAGAATTGTCATTATCCCGTCATCAGTAATAGAAGCAAATCTTTTTCCTCTTATGAAAAGCTCATTCTCTCCAATATATCCAACAAGTTCTTTATCGAGAAAGATATTGTGGCCGAAAGAATCAATAATAAGCATTATTTTTTCGAGGCCTCTTTTTTGGCTTTCGCTTTGCTCATAAAGGTTGTATAACCATGTTCAATTTCGACTTGTCGAGCTCTCGCAATGACAAGTGAGTCGGTCTTAACATCCTTAGTAATAGTTGAACCAGCAGCGGTGAAAGAGGAATCTTCAACTTTCAAAGGAGCAACAAGAATTGTTCCACTGCCTAAGAATACATTTTTACCAATTTCGGTATGCATTTTGTTGAAACCATCATAGTTAGCTGTAATTGTTCCACAACCAACATTAGTTTTCTCGCCAATTCGACAATCACCCAAGTAGGTAAGGTGAGCGGCTTTAACACCGTCTTGTAATTCAACATTCTTAAGTTCAACAAAGTTGCCGACTCTACAATGGTTTGCAATAATCGTTCCCGCCCTCATTTTTGTAAACGGACCAATCTCGTTATAGTTGCCAATTTTAGAATCAGAAATCCACGAAGACTGAACAACATTATCATCGCCAATTTCGACTGTATCTAAAAAAGTATTTGGTCCGATTGTGTTGGCTTCGCCAATTTTGCATTTTCCGAAGATGGTTGTATTTGGAAGAATAACAGTATCTTTTCCAATTTCAACATCTGGAGAAATATATGTTGAATCTGGATCTTCCATTGAGACACCAGACATCATGAGTTCATGGTTAATTCTTTTTCTAATAACTTTACCGGCATAGGAAAGTTGAACACGATCGTTAATTCCAAAAACTTCGACGGCGTTCTCAACAACATACGCGCCAACTTTTTTGCCGTTTCTTTTGAAGATGCCAACTAAGTCGGTTAAGTAATATTCTCGTTGTGAATTATCTGCCGTGAGTTGATCAATATGTTCAAACAAGGATTTATTATCAAAAATATAAAGACCTGCATTCACTTCGTGAATATCTTTTTCATTTTCGGAACAATCTTTGTCTTCCTTAATTGCTAAAACATAATTGCTTTTTGGATCACGAATTATCCTTCCGTATCCATCTGCTTTTTCTAAAACAGCAGTGACTATGGTAAGGTGGTTTTTGATTTTTTTGTGTACTTTAAAAATATTCTCTATGGTCTCGGTGGTAACAAGAGGTGTGTCTCCACAAATTACCAATGTTGATCCTTCTTTGTCTTTTAACAATTCTTTTACCTGCAAAACAGCGTTGCCAGTTCCGACTAAGTCTTTTTGCCAAATTACTTTTGCGCGATTTTCAACTAATTTCTTTGTTACTTCACCGCCAAAACCAACAACGACCACAATTTCTTTCATGCCGACTGGCAAGATGGCATCAATCACATAATTTACAAGAGCTTTTCCTAAAATTGGATAAGACACTTTGGATCTTTCAGGATCGCGAGACTTCATTCTAGTTCCTTTTCCAGCCGCCAATACAATTGCATAATTATTCATAATTCAATACCCCTATTTCATTATTTTAGTTATCTCAACGATGTAATCGTCTTCGAGTTTTCTTGCGATATTCTTAATCAAAGAATAGTTTGTGCTTAGCGCAATTACTGCGCTTCCTGAACCAGTCATTATGACAATATCCAAACCCATTTTTGCCAATTTTTGTTTGATCACTTTAATCTCAGGAACTATTTTTGCAGCTGGTTCTTCCAAAGAATTGACAATAGACTCGGCTAATAGTTTGTCATTTCCTTCAGCGAGAGCTTTTATAACGTTGTCAACATTTCCAGTAACCAAATCCATTCCGTCAGATGCCTCAAAAACGTCGCGAGTTGAGCATCCTTTTTCAGGTTTTACAATTAGAACATAATAGTTGTTTTTAATTGTTATTGGCTCAAATTCTCCACCAGTACCGCGACATCTAGCAGGTTTGCAAGGGATAAAAAACGGAACATCGGAACCAAGTTGCTTTGCAAGTTCAATTAGATCTCCAGAAGGAATTTTTAAATTGAGAAACTTATCAACGCCTTTTAAGACAAAAGCAGCATTTGAAGAACCGCCTCCTAATCCAGCCTGCATAGGAATGACTTTGTGAATAATAACACGGAATTTCTTTTTAATTCCATATTTAGCTTGAATCAAGCTTAAGGCAGATGAGGCAATATTGTGACGAACTTTCACTCCAGAAAAATCATCGATTGTTACAAAATTATCATCAGTGTTTTTTACCTCGTTTAAGAGGAGAGAATCGTGTAGTTCAATAGGCACCATTACCATGTCAAGATCATGAAAACCATCTTCACGACGATTAAGAACGTTTAGACAAATGTTTATTTTCGCAAAACTTCGAATAACTAAATCTTTCATAAATTTCAAATAATTATAATTATTACACCTTTGTTCATCAACACATTTTAACTAATTTAATAACAATTAACTAATCCTTCTTAATTGTAGCATTTAGTTTAATTGTTTTATAGATGGCGAGATACTGAAAAGGCGTGAGTTGCTCGGGTCTTAAAGTAGTCCGAATACCTAAATCAAAACAAATTTTTTCCGCTGAAGGGCGGTCTTTTAAAAAAAGAGAAAGGTTGTTAAGAATTGTCTTTCTCCGGTTAAGAAAAAGTGTTTTTGCTAAAAAATAGGTATCATAACAATCATCTCGGCAAATTTTTCCGTTTAATTGAAGTTCGAAAACAATTGATTCACACTTTGGTGCCGGGTAAAAAGAGCCGGCCTTAACTACAAAAAGCTTTTTTGATTCACCAAGCAAATGGACTAGAACAGAAACAGCTCCATAATCACTTCCAGTAGAGGCAGAAAAACGAGCAAAAGCTTCTGCTTGGCACATTAAAACCAATTTTTGACACGATTTTCCATTTAGTAATAAAAAAGTAATCAATTCAGTTGTTATATTGTAGGGTAGATTACCAATAATTTTAGAATATTTAGAAATGTCAACTTTCCGAACATCATTGTTTATTAATTTAATGACTGAAGAGCCACCATATATTTCTTCTAAAAACTTAATCATTCTAAAATCAATGTCTACGGCATCGCAAGGGGAACTTTTAAGAGAGATAAAATGAGTAAGAGAGCCTAATCCTGGTCCAATTTCTAAAATTTTATCCTTTTCATTAATTTCTAATCTCTCGACTATACGAGATGCAATTTCAGATTCAACTAGAAAGTTTTGACCATAGTCTTTTTCAGGTTTTAAATTCAAATTTTTAGTAATTTCGAAAATATTAGTTCTATTTATCAACATGATAATTCTCCAACAGCTTTTATTATAGCTTCCTTTGAATATTTTAAAGTGTTTAAACGCTCGACTAACTTTTTCATATTGACCATTCCGACCGGAACTTTTTTTGAAAAAATAGTTCGATTATTAATGTTGTTAAGACCAAGATCATTCAAAAATGAAACGGTAATATCATGAACTTTTGAAGACTTATTTGACAAATATACCCCTAAAACGTCAATAATTTCGTTTTTATTACATTCTGCAATTCCGTGCTTTTTCTTTTTGCAACGGAAAATTTTTTTTGCGTAAATGTTTATAGAACCAGGAATTTTTAACCTTGTTCTAATTATTTCGCCAGCTTCATCCGGATCAGTCATTATTAAAACTTGCTTTATCTTAGAAGCTGCTTCCAAATAAGTAATTTCCGACTTAGGTAATTCATATCCATTTGTCATTACGTATTCAGCATTAATAAATGATGACAAAAATGCCACATCAGTTTTTCCTTCTACGACAATAATTCCATCAAAATAAAGCATAATATTTTACACGTGAAACATTTTACACGAGTTGTCATATAAAACATCGATAATGTGCTTTTTCGAGATTTTCTTTAATCGCGCAATCTCATCAATAACAAGAGCGATATTTTTCGGAACATTAGTTGTTCCTCTTAATGGATGGGGTGATAAATAAGGGGAGTCAGTTTCTACAACAATCCTTTCAAGTGGAGCTTCTTCGCAGATTTCTTTTATTTTTTTTGCATTTGTGAAGGTTAAAGTTCCGCCTAAGCCAATTAAAAGACCCAAACTTAAAACTTCCGGTAAGGATTCCAAACTTCCAGAATAACAGTGCATTACTCCTCCTACTTCTGGCTTATATTCCTTAAGAATGTTTAAACAATCTTCGAAAGCTTCTCTATTGTGAATAGTTATCGGCTTATGGTGTTTATTGGCTGTTTTTATTTGGCGGATGAAAAATTCTTTTTGGATGTTTCTTTCTTCGATTTTCTTATTCCAATGATAATCAAGGCCAATTTCACCAACAGCCACAACTTTTGGGTGAGAAATATAAGACATTACTTCTTTATAGTCTTCTTCTGTTACATCAAAGACATTGCTTGGATGAAACCCAATAGCTGCGTAGATTTCAGGATATTTTTCAGCCAGGTTGACGGCTCTAATTGAGCTATCTTTGTCCCATCCAACCACCAATAGCTTATTAACTCCAACTTTTTTTGCTTCTTCAATAATTTCGTCAATAGAAGAAAACAAGGCATCGTCATTAAGGTGGCAGTGAGTATCAAAAATCATATTACTTTCCAACGCAAAATCTTGCAAATATTTCTTTAGAAATATCCACTTGATTAGTTTCTCCTAATATCTCTAAAATCGATTCATAAGCATCTCGAATGGAGACCGCCACCAAATCAATTGGTAAATCGCTTCCAGCGTCTTCTTTGGCTTTTTGCAAAGATTCTTTAGCTCTTTCAAGCAAGCCTATTTGTCGCGCGTTGTTAAGTGCGGGCTGCTCAAAAGATTGGTCATCTAGACCTAATGTTTTATAAATTTCATCTATTAAAGGATTGATGTCTTTTTTAAGAGCAGAAATATAAAGCCCGCTGCCTTTATTAACGATCTTTTTATCGCTTTTGTTGTACACAATGATTCTGTTTATTCCCTCGGTCATATTTAATATGGTTTGATCTTCAGAATCTTCTTTTTCGCTTGCATCAAGAACAACTATAACTAGTTCAGCTTTTTGAATTGAGTTTTTGGCTTTTTCAACACCAATTGATTCAACCAAATCTCTCGAATCACGTATACCAGCGGTGTCTAGCAAATGTAAGACTACGCCTTTCAGATTTACATCGCCTTCAACGACGTCTCTTGTTGTTCCTGCGATATCCGTTACAATAGCTTTATCTTCACCTATTAAGGCATTCAAAAGGGATGATTTTCCAACGTTTGGTTTGCCAACAATCGCAACTTTAATTCCATCTTTAATAATCTTTGCTTTTCGACCATCTAAAATCAATTTGCTGATGTTTTCATTAATGATGTCGACATATTCCATGACCTTTTCTTTGTTAGCAATTTCAATATCTTCGTATTCAGGAAAATCTATATTAACTTCAATAAGGGAGAGTATATCGGCTATTTTTGACTTAATGGGCTGAATGATTTGAGTGACTTCTCCTTCTAACGAAAGGAGGGAAAGTTTTTTTGCTTCCTGGGTGGTCGCATTAATGACATCGTTGATTGATTCAGCTTGAATAAGATCTATTTTGTTATGAAAAAAAGCTCTCGAAGAAAACTCTCCATGGGTTGCAAGGCGCGCCCCAAATTTTAAAGAGAGAGAAATAATTTGGTTAACGATCAGCATTGAGCCATGACAAATAATTTCTACCGAATCTTCACCAGTAAAACTTTTTGGACCTTTATAAATTAATAAAATTACTTGGTCTATTTTTTCTACTCCATCTATGATGGTCCCATACATGATGGTCTTTTCTTTAATTTCTTTTATGTCTTTGGTGAACATCTTAGAAACAACTTCAAAACAATCATCACCAGATAACCGAATGATGGCTAAAGCTGATTTTAATGGCGGTGTCGCCAACGCAACAATTGTTTCAAACATAAATACCTTTCAAAGTGTAAAAAGCACCCTAAGGGCGCTTAATACTAATCAACATAAATTATTTGGACTTGTCGATGGGTTCCTTCACCTACAGACTCGGTTCGGATGTTTGATAATCCGGTACAAGCGTTATGAACCGCTCTTCTTTCGTCTGCTGGCATTGGATCAAAGATGTATGTTTCACGAGTCTTTTGGACATCATGAGCGGCTCTACGAGCAATTCGTGACAATCTAATGTATTTGCTATCTTTATATCCATTAATATCCAGCAAGATTCTAAATCTTTTATGGAAGTGGTTTGAGACCGCTAATTTTGTTAATTCATTTAAAGCTTGGAGTGTCTTGCCATTCTTTCCAATTAAAACTGGGTTATGAGCAGAATCAATTGTGATTCGAATAATATCGTTATCATAGGCTGATTGCACTGCTGATTCGATTTCTAGATTATCAACTACTTCGAGGATATAATCCTCGGCGTATTTAATTACATCGGCAATTTGGTATACTTCAACAACGATTTTTTTCGAGAAGAGACCTTTTTTCTTGTCGCTGACAATATATATTAATTGGTCAACAGGTAGATTAAGTTCTTCTGCAGCATTACTCAATGCTTCTTCTGCGGTTTTTCCTTGATATTCTTTCATTTCATTTACCTTCTTTTTTTAGTGTTTCGCTCAGTAATCAAATGAGTAACTAACGACTGAACTATTGAATAAACAGCACCGAATAACCAATAAGCGCCCATGCCTGATGCGAGTGAGAAGCCCATGAAGATAATCATGGCTAACATAATGTAAGTGAACCACTTCATCTTGTTATCAGTGCTAGCTTGGGATGGGTTTTTGCTTAATTTAGGAATATTCTTTCCTTTTTTCTTTTGTAACCATCTTGGTAAGAGCATGGAAACCGCTTGAGCGGCCGCCATTAATACAAAGAGAATTGTGGCTGTCAATCCGCCCATTCCTCCGGCAGTTGTCCAAGAAGCGGCATTAAACATAGTGGCGCTAATTGAATCACTTAGTCTTAATCCCCATAATTGACCAGAGGATAGGATTGCTGCGCTTTGCATAGCACCCCACACACAGATAAATACTGGGAATTGAACCAACATGACGAGAATAGAAGTCAATGGGTTGATTTTATTCTTCTTATAAAGCCTCGCTGTTTCTTCGCTTAGCCTTTGCTTATCCATTTTATTGGTGTTGGCATTAGGATATTTGGCCTGGATCTTTGCGACTTCGGGTTGTAAACGAGTCATAACAGCGGTTGATTTTTGTTGTTTAAATGTGACGAACAACATTAATGTTCTGACAATGACGGTGACAATTAAAATTGATAAAATTGATGCCCATCCAGTACCCACCGCGGCAAATGCTGTAGCAAGGACATCGATTAGGGCAGCGATTGGCCAAACAAATAAGAATTCAAGTAATCCTTTCCAACTGGTCCATGGTTTGGCTTCAATTTCTGCTGGTAAAGAATGAACGCCATAGGTGCCATAGTCACCAGAATTTATCGCCAAGCAGGAACGGTAAGAAGAAATATAACTATTCATTTTTGTTTTATAAAATGAAACATAGTCGTTTGTTGCGGCTTCATCAATGTTGCTTAATGAAGAACGAACTTCCTGATTATAAACATCCCAGTTTGTCCACAAAACTTTTTTGCTGTTTGTGGAGTCTTCGTATTTGACGTACCCATATTTATCGAGCAATCCTTTGTTATTCGAATAATCGTCATACTGATCAGCAGGGCAAAAGAGTGATCCAGAATCTTGAAAGTCTATATGTTTTAAAACATCATTGACAACAATCTCTGTTCCAATCAATGGGTCATCCTCAGTGACAGCTTTTTCAATCGTTTTGCTCAAAACAACTTGATCAAATGTTTTGAAATAGCTCAAAGAGGGGGCGCGAATATATGCTTCTTCAGCTGCTGTGTTGATTTTGTTGATGTATTTGGCATTTACTTCATCAAAGCTGGCGGTAAAAAACAAGTTGGTGGAATATTCTTCTCCATTAACTGTAATTGTTAACGCTTCGGCTTCTTCCGGCTTATCCAATGTATCTTCATAATAAGCTGTCACACCATAATCAAATAGATATAGGATGTGGGCTTTGTCCGTGACAGAGCAGAACGAAGCAGTACAACTAGTTAAAATTATAACTCCCGCCGCAAGTGCAAGACCGCTTAAACCAAATTTTAAACTTTTTTTCATTCGTTTTTTCCAATCTGTACAAGTACTAATTCACTTAAAAGTGATTTGTTGGTTTGGTAGTCGTTTTCAAGAAAATTATTCTTAACTATAATAACTAGGTCAAATGACGCTTTGTTATAGTCAAACATGCTATCAGACATTGCTCTAACTTGTCTTTTAATTCGGTTACGGACAACAGCGTTTCCAACTTTGGAAGAGACAGAGATCCCAACCCTCATATAAGGCAGGTTGTTCGGTGCAAAATGCACAACATATGATCGATTGCTCTTAGCGCGTCCGTTGTGAATGGTTAAAGCGAATTGCTTATTAGCTTTTATTCTATTAACAACTTTCATTTACCCTCTACTATGCAGAAAGGGATTTTCTGCCTTTTGCTCTGCGACGAGCAAGAGCGCTGCGGCCACCTACTGACTTCATCCTTGCGCGAAATCCAGCTCTGCGTTGGTGCTGAAGTTTGCTTGGTTGATAAGTTCTTTTCATACAATATTACCTCCGATTTTACGTAGCATTAGAAAGTATATGGGCATTTATAGATAAATGTCAACGAAATGCGTATACGCGTATGTAGGTCTGTGTTATACTTTGCCCATGAATAAGGGTGCCAGAATTGGTATTATTTTCGCGATTATTGCTGCAGTTTGCTCCTCTATTAACACACCAATATCAAAATTATTGTTGAACAGCAATACAATAGGTCCGGTTATTTCGGGTGGACTATTATATTTAGGAGCTGCTCTTTGCGCTGGTGTGTTTTTTATTTTCCGTAAAATATTAAAGCCAAAGATAAAGGAAAAGCCTCTTGAGAAAAGTGATTTTCCCTTTGTTTTTGCAATCGGAGCATTAAACGCAATCGGAGTAGCTTGCAGTATGTTGGGCCTTAAATTAATATCAGCTTCCAACGCCGCTCTTCTCAGTAACTTTGAAATAGTCATTACTTCTTTGGTAGCTCTATTCATCTTTAAACAAAAAATATCCCCTCGACTATGGATTGGCATCATCGTTGTTTTCATAGCGTGTATTCTTTTATCAAGTGATGATATAACTAATTTCAAATTTTCCACCGGTGCTCTTTTGGTTTTGATTGCTCCAATTTGTTGGGGTTTTGGAAACAATTTTATGAAGAGAATATCCGATAAAGATCCAATAGTATCAATATTAATTGAAGGCTTAATTACATGCGTTCTATGTCTGATGATTGGTGTGAGATTAAACGAACAAATAACTCAAATTTATTCGTTCTTTGCCATCCTTGGTGTTGGTGTTGTTTCCTATGGAATAAGCTTGTGCTTCTATATTTACGCACAACGAGCTATTGGGGCACCACGTACTAGCGCTTTTTTCTCTTTAGCTCCTTTCCTGGCGGTATTAATTTCGTTCACCATTTTTCAAGAGACACCTCCTTGGTGGTATTATGTCGCTCTCGGCCTCATGGTGTTGGGTGTTTGGCTCGCCTCTTCTGATAAAAAAATATTGTCCAAAAAAACCAAAAAAGTTAAAGAAATTTAGTTTTCCACATTTTTTTACACTACAAAAAAGTCAAGATAAACAAAAGTAATTATAGTATAACTATATTAGTGTTTATCCATTTATAACTCAAACACTTTTTCACCTCATTCCACAATACCAAAATAAGTTTTCCACATTTTATCCACATCTTCATTTTGTGAATTTGGTGGAAAACATCCTATAATCAAACTTAATAGCTTTTTGAAATGTGGAAAAAATAGAAAGTCGCTCTTTTCCATGTTAAATGAAGGTGGATTGTTTTATAATGTGTGGCAGAAACAAGAGCACATTAATATGATTAATTCAATTTCAGAAATCACTCAGTTGTGGGATCGGTCTTTAAAGAAGATTGAGGAACGACTCGGTGAAAAACAATTGTTTGATTCTTTCTTTGCAGGAAGTTATATCAACGAAATCCATGGTGACACAATTGTTGTTGTTGTCAACTCCTCTCTCGCTGCCGCTTTAATCAAGCAAAAATACTATGATTTGGTTGAAGATGTTGTCTCAGAAATCACCGAATCTAATTTTAAGCTCGATTTTGTCTTAGAAAACGATGTCCAAAAAGGAGTCGAAAAGCAAGCTCAAACCAAAAAACAACAGTATTTCCAAGAAGCCACCCTTAACCCAAAACTCACTTTTGATAACTTCGTGGTTGGCTCATTTAATCGGGAGGCTTCACAAGCTTCTCTTTTCGTGGCATCAAACCCCGGCAAAACCTTGGCTCAACCTCTTTTCATCTACTCAAACTCTGGATTAGGTAAAACTCACCTACTACACGCAATCGGGAATTATATTAAGAACGCGCGACCAAATTTTAAAATTCTCTATATTTCAACCAGCGATTTTGTCGAAGAATACATCAGATACGTGAAAGGAGAAAAAGAGGCCGAATCATTAAAAGACTTCTTTAGCTCGGTTGACGTTCTCCTTCTTGACGATGTTCAAATGCTTGCAAACAAGGTTAAAACTCAAGAGATGTTCTTCGCTATATATAACAAGATGATTGATAACTCTAAACAAGTGGTCATTACCTCAGATAAACAGCCGAATGAACTAAATGGTTTAGAAGATCGTTTGGTGACTCGCTTTTGCAAGGGTTTAGTCATGAAAATAAACGAACCAGACCAAAACACTTGTGTAGAAATATTAAGGAAAAAAATTGAGGCTAACGGTTTAGATTTACAACGATTTGATGATTCAGTTCTCTACTTCTTTGCTGATAAATTTTCAAAGAATGTTCGGGAGCTTGAAGGTGCCTTAAATAGGTTAATATTCTATGTTGTTTCACTAAAGCAAACCGACAAAATTTCGATGGATGTCGCCATGGAGGCTGTTCAATCCCTAACTGGAGGAAAATCACTCTCTTCAACCCTTAACGAACAAAAAATTATCAACGTTGTTTCTGACTACTACAACCTTACTCCTTCCCAATTAACCGGAAGAATAAGAACTGGGCAAATTGCCTTAGCTAGACATATTGCAATGTACCTCATCAGAATTACCCTGGATATCCCTCTTAAGAAAATTGGAGATATGTTCGGAGGCAAAGACCATACCACTGTTATGTCAGCCATTCAAAAGGTGGACAATGGGTTGAAAACTGATAGCGATTTAAAAAGCGCCATCGAGGAACTTCAAAAGCGCGTAAAGAAATAACGCTTTATTGAAAATAAAATATAAAACCTGAATATTGTGTGGTAGAATAGAAAAGTATTAAAAAAATAGATGAGAACATCACTTATCCACCAAATTCACAAACCTTACTATTACTAATATAATAATAAAGAAAGGAAAATTATGAAATTTACCATTAATCGAGAAGAATTCCTTAAAGGACTAAACATTGCTTCAAGAGCGGTTGCAAACAAAGTGGCTGTGGCTGTTTTGTCAAACCTTAAAATAGAATTAGACGAAAGAGGATTGTTTATCACCGGATCCAACTACGATTTAACGATCAAAACATTCATTCCCTATAAATCCGAAACAAAAGAAATTATTAGAAATTATAAAGAAGGATCAACTCTAATTAACTGCCGTATCATCACGGAAATAGTCAGAAAAATGGATGGAGAAGAGTTAACACTAGATGTCATCGATTCAACCATCGCGGTAATTAGTGATAATCACTTTGAGTCAAGACTAAATTGCATTCGGGCTGAAGAGTATCCCGATATTGATCTCGAACCAACCGGAACTGAAATTAAATTAAATAAAGATGTTTTTAGCTCGTTAGTTAATCAAACGGCGTTTGCTGCCTCAATTAAAGAGCAAAGACCAATCCTCACTGCCATGAACCTTGAAGCGGAAAACGGAAACCTTGTTGCTACCACAACCGACTCCGCTCGTATGGCGCGCAAAGTTGTAAAAATCGGTGGAGACATCAGGTTTATTGCTAATGTTCCAGCAAAAATGATGGTTGAAGTTGAACGCTTGATGGAAAACATCGTATCTGTCAGCATCGCTTTTAGCGATAAAAAAGCTTTATTCATCCTAGGCCAAACTGTTGTCGCGTCCCGCTTGGTAGCTGGAGACTACCCAAACACAAAGAACATCATTCCAAGGAGTTGCAATTATTCTTTAGAAGTCAACGCTTCGGAATTAGCAAAAGCTATCGACCGAACGACCATTTTATCAATAGATAGAGAAAACGTTGTTGACTTAAGCATGTCCGAATTCGGTGTTGAAATTTCAGCTAAGAGTTCTCAGGTTGGATCTGCGGTTGAAAAATTAGAAACTTATAAATTCGAAGGGCAAAACCTAAGAATCTCTTTCAATAGCGATTTTGTTCTATCAGCAATTAGAGCCCTCGCTTGTGAGGATGTCACATTTGAATTTGTTGGCGAAATGAAGCCGTTTGTGGTGCGCAACGCCTCTGATGACTCAGTGATTCAAATTGTCACTCCAGTACGCACTTATTAAGCGAATTTGACCACTTTTTATCAATAGTAAATCAAGGGAATAATTTATTCCCTTTTTCTTACGCGTCGTGTATAATGTACGCATAAGGTTATTTATGGGTGAAAAAACTATTACTTTAAGAGAGGGAGAAGAGTACATTACTCTCCAAATTCTCCTTAAAATCTCTGGCATTATTTCGACCGGCGGAATGGCCAAGCTTTTTTTAGCTGACAATGTTGTTTGCGTCAATGATGAAAAAGAAAATCGCCGCGGACGTAAATTATATAGCGGAGACAAAATTCAAGTCTTAAACACCTCATTTGTCATCAGAGCGAAATGATTGTCAAACTGCTAACCTTGAAGAACTTTCGCAATCACGATTTACTTTCTTTTAATTTTGAACCAAACATCAATGTTTTAACCGGTCCAAACGGAATTGGAAAAACCAATGTGATGGAAGCAATTTACTATCTATCCTTGGCTCGAAGTTTTAAAAACACAGAGAATGAAAACTTGGTTTTAAAAGGGAGTGAAGAAGCAGAAGTTTCAGCGATTATCTTGGAAGGTAATAAAATCCGAAAAATTCGCATCCTAATCAACAAAGAAGGAAGAAAGGTCTTTATCAACAACAAACCGGTCTCACGAATTTCTGACCTTTCGAAATCGATGAATGTTGTCATGTTTGAGCCGAGAGATGTTGGCCTCTTTAGCGGGCCACCCAAAGCAAGGAGAAGCTTTATTGATATATCAATATCAAAAAAAAGCGATCCATATCTTGAATATATTTCACGATATGAAAAGGTGCTTCGTCAAAGAAACGACATTCTAAAAAGTAATGACATTAACAAGACCCTGCTTGATACCACTACCGAGATGTTAATCAAGCTATCCGGACCGATTATCTCTTATCGACAAATGTATATTAAGGATATCAATGATATCCTTATAAAAATTACGCGCACGCTCACAGGCGCGAAAAACAAAGTCGAGATAATCTATAAACCATTTGTCCAATATGGTCCCGACTTCAACAAAGAAGCTCTCAAAGCGTTTAAAGGAGCGGAAAGCAACGATATTCGGCGAAAGGTAACATCTATCGGAATTCATCGCGAAGACTTCACAGTCAACCTTAATGGCCGCGATATTGCTGAATTTGGATCCCAAGGAGAGAATCGAATTGTCGCCCTCGCCTTAAAACTTAGTCCTTACTTCATTATAGAAGATAAAGATAAACGACCTGTCGTGGTTCTCGATGATGTTATGTCTGAATTAGACGAACAGCACAGTCGTCGATTGATTGCGTTTCTAAAAAAACTTGA
>JAEZSD010000096.1 GCA_023422095.1 Bacillota bacterium | reverse complement strand
TACCTGGTGCTTTGAAGAAAGCTAATTAAATCATTTTTAATAAAATGTTTTATGTTTTTTTGTCATTTCCATGACTTTTTGCATAAGCATTTTGTCTCAGCTAGAACAAGCCAAAAATCAACATATTCCCCATCAAATTGACTATTATTTCTCACTCAAATTTTATGACATTATCTGATTAAATGTAAAAAGTATTCTAACTTACATCGGCCTTTGTTATTTTTAAAAAACAGTAACGAGTAATTTTTGACTAGTGGTAAAATGTAAACATTAAAAGGAATATGACTATGATTAAGAAAAAAAGACATTTTTATGTCGCGGGATTAACTTTTTTGCTCACGCTTTCCTCTGCTGGAGTTTTCTATTTAATGGACAATGTTCAAAACTCTATTTTAATGGCTGAGCCGAGTTCTTTTGCAATTGCCTTTGGCAATACAACTAATAAGTTAGTCACAGCGCCATCGACTCCGGGACAATATTATTCTGGGGCCAATGAAGCGATAACTGTTTCGGATAATTCCATCACTTTCCAATATGTTGATTTCGCTAATGCGACCAGCGCTTGGCAAACCATAAAAGCGGGAGGTTACTTCGCTAATGTGGATGCTCTTCACGGAATTCAAAGTTTGGTAATTGCGACTTCTATTCCAGATGCAAACGTGGGACTTTACTGGTCCAATTTCAATTTATTCACTGACACGCAGTATGAAGTTTTAAACGCAGATAGTAATTTCATTATTAAGGAATTTACGACTAATAGACCTAACTTTATTAAAGTAGTCTCACTTGAGAATGATTTAATAATTGAGGATCTCGAGATTGTTTACTCGTGCTCCGATGAAGACCCGGCAGTTGGCGGCGGAGTCCAATCAGTTCAAATGGGAAGCTATCCGCAAACAGAAGTAACTGACGAAGGTTTAGTTGCTGTATTAAACACTGAAGCCGGAGATTTACCCTCGTCTGTAGATAGAAAAAATTGGGTGGCTTATGACTTTTATGTCGACGGGTCTAATGAAACAGAATATATGTGGTATCAAGATATTGTTAATAACGATATTAAATATCGTGGAGTTTATTTCTCTAATTACCGTTTGAGAAACCCAATGGAACCATATGACCTCTCTGGTCCATATATCAACTATTACACTGCTCAACCAGCTAATGGATATGAAATACTGAATACTTATTGGTTTAAATTTGAGCCAATCACTTGGGACCTACTATCAGTCAATGAACTACAAGGGCCTCTCATGGTGTCACATTCGATTCTTGATAGTCATGATTATCATCACGATGATTACCAACGTATGGAAGAACCTTTCGATCCATTTAATCCAGAAGAAACCCCTCCAGTTGATGAAGAGTTGGGCAACGCTAACGACTATTCAGCGAGCGATATTAGAAGTTGGCTCAATATTGAATTTTATTCTTGGGCTTTCTCCACCTTTGAGAAATCAATGATTACAACAACGCTCGTTGACAATAGTCAAGCATCAACGGAAAATCGATACGGTCTTTCTCCCTACTTTTGCGATGATACTAACGATAAAGTTTTCTTGCTTAGTAGCAAAGATATTGTTAATTCTAGCTATGGGTTCTCAACTGAATACACTTCTTCAAATACCAGACAAAAAATAGGGACTGACTACGCAAAAGCTATGGGGTTACAAGATTATTTCGTTTCTGACTCTAGTATTTATGCTAATTTTTGGTTGCGCTCACCTCATAATTTTGAGTATTCTGTCGGACAAATTAGTTTTGATGGCGGTGCTTACGATTACCAAGTTAACGACACAACCTATGGAGTCGTTCCAGCGATTAGATTAGACATTAATCAATAAAAACATTAGTTTAACTAATAGATGATAATGTTTTTTGGATAAACTCTTTTAATATTATTTCCTATAAAAAGTTTTCAAAGAAAAAACAGTAAGACATCTTAATTTATATTTTCCTAATCCTTTTTAAGCGAACTTCTATTAGATATATTTCAGCAATAAAAAGGCGGATAAACGATTATTCGCCTTTTGGATATAATTATTCTTTTACTCTTTGGGAGTATCTTCTTTAGGCTCAGCTGGTTCAGGCGGAACTTCTTCTTTAGGCGTAGATTCATTCTGTTCAGCTACAGGTTTTTCAACTTTTGGGTCAGCCTTTGGAGCGGGAGCTGGTTTTACAGGTTTGACCCATTCCGGAACTTCAAGTTTCACTAGGCGCGCTTGATCTTTTAAGGAAAATGCCATAAAGACAACTGGAGCGACCGCTAAAAAGACAAAGAGAGTGGGAAGCAAGGCAAAGAAAACAAGAAAACCATTAGCGGAATTAACTGCAACCACTATTATGGTAATTAATGTAATTAAGAAACTGACAACGATGCCACCCAAAGCGACAAAAAGAGCGATATTATGGATTCGTTTAAAATCTGCTTTTTTGTAAAAGGCCATCATTGTCAGCGAAGCCGCTAAGGTTAGCAAAGGCCAAATCATGGTAATCAACAACGCGATATTAAGCGCCCCACTAAGATTGGAAAGACAAAGGCTAGCGGTTTGATAGACAAAAATAAGCGAGAAGACAACACTGATCATATTGCCAATATAGATTAGTTTGCGGTTTTCGGATTTTACAGCATATGGAACGAGCAATAACCCAATAGCGATGGGCAAGGCAAAGACCATGGCTTCCATAGGAATAACAGGATTGATTTTGGCCGCTAATGAATAGATGAAATTATAAGCGAAAATAAACCCTAAAATGCCTAATCCGATAAAAGCAACGACTGGCAAAAGTTTGTGACTTTTCATAAGTAGACCCCTCTAATATTTACATAATAGCAATGATTATATCGTTAGAAAACGAAAATATGCAGTTTCGAATGTGTCATTTGTCCTATCTGTATCGAATAAGGATGAGACATAGAAAAGCCAAATCGTCACCGCGAAATGTCTTGATTCGAAGCTTCTTTTGTCGTTGTTATCTCGCGAACCAAAGCCTAATAAGCATGTATGACACCATCAATCTCATAGTTTAAGAAGTTAAATTTACTTATTGAACAAAAAATATACTTGAAATCTCCACTAAATCCAATAAAATTGTATTTGGAGGAGCAAATATGATAATTTCTACGTCAATGCTGAGAAATAAATACCGCGAATACTCTAATCCGCTAGATAAGATTAAGCGCGATGCGGGTAGTGGCGTTCTCATTGGATTAAAGAGAGGATTATACGAGACTGACAAGAATGTTAACCCTTGCTTTCTTGCATCTTCGATATTATCACCTTCATATCTAAGCTTTGATTGGGCTTTATCTTTTTATGGCTTGATACCAGAAAAAGTTATCTCAATCACTTCAGCGTCTTTGGACATGAGAAAAAACAAGACCTTTATCAATAAATTAGGAAGATATGAATTTAACGATATTCCTTCTGAAGCTTTTTCTGAAGGATTAACTTATATAGAAAATGGCGACTATGCTGTAAAAATAGCCACCAAAGAAAAGGCAATATGCGATTCTCTAAGTAAGTGGAGAGTGATTAATAGCATCAAGGGGTTGAAGGAATTGTTATTTATCGATAAAAGAATTGATGAAAATGAATTTGCCTCCTGCGATTTCAAATTAATGACTAGATTAGCTGCTCTATATAAGAAGACGAACTTGGAAATATTAATTAAGCTTGTCAGGAAGGAATACGACCATGAATAATGCGATAAAAGCGATGCTGGATAGATATAATCCTCAAAATAACGATGAGAGAGAAAAAGCGACTAAAGAGGTTATTCAAGAAATCGCATTAGCGGGTTTATATCGTGGAGGATTTTTCAAGAAAGCCGCTTTTTATGGCGGAACTTGTCTACGAATTTTTCACGGTTTAAATCGATTCAGTGAAGATTTAGATTTTGCCTTGTTGAACAGAGACCCGTCTTTCAAATTAGATGAATATTTTCCTGCGCTTAAAAAGGAATTTTTATCCTATGGTCTTGAGATAAATGTTGAGCCAAAACAGAAAGATGAAACCACAGAAGTACAGAGCGCATTCCTCAAAGGGAATACTTTGATTTTAATGATGTCATTCTTTCCACGAAGCGAAGATATAAAAACTTTGATCCCTACTCAAAAAATTAAAATAAAATTAGAAATTGATACCGATAACCCTTGTGGTGGGATAGTCGAATCGAAGTATAGAATGTTACCAGCTCCCTATGAAGTGCAAATTTTTGATGAAGGGACTTTATTTGCGGGCAAGATTCATGCCGTGTTATGTCGCGAATATAAACATCATGTAAAAGGAAGAGACTATTATGATTATCTTTTCTATATCGGTAAAGGCGCGAAATTCAATCTTACCTATCTAGAAAATAAATTAAAAAACACAGGCAAGATTGCCAATGATGTTGTTCTAACCTTAGGCATTGTTAAAGAGATGCTGAAAGAAAAATTTCGTACTGTTAATTATCAAACCGCAAGAGAAGATGTCTCAAACTTTATTAGTGACATACAAAATCTTGATCTTTGGAAAGCAGAATTGTTTATTTCCACTTTGGATTATTTAAAAGCCATATAAAGTCATTGCGAGGTCTTATACGGAGATGCATTGAAGCGCATTTCAAATTAATCATTTCTGGATTGATGATAAAGAATATGATTTCTTTGTAAGATTCATTATGATTATTTTGTCTCCTTATATAGGAACGATTTGAATCTAGTTGTGTATTACGAACATTTATTGAACACAGCCTTAGCAAGCAAAAATGAAATAAGGATCAAGCAAGCGTATGAAGCTATCTATAACGAATACGCGAAGCTAGTGTCTTTTTTTGTGGCTAAATATGTGGATGATAATGACACCATCAAAGAAATTACCAATGATGTCTTTATCGCTTTCTTCAATCATTCTTCAAGAGTAGATGAAAACTTGAAAAGCTATCTTTGCCAAATGGCGAGGAACACCACAATCAACTACTTGAAGAAGGAGAAACATCTTGTCTATATCGAAAACTGTGACGATATAGCAAGTGAAGAAACATGCACTAGCGCACCATTTTATTCCTCATTAGTAAATGATCTAAACGAAATTTTGTCGAAAGATGAAGTGGAGATCATTTTGCTACACGCCGTGGAAGGGTATTCGTTTAAAGAAATTGGCCAAAGAAAAAGCATTTCTTCTAACAATGCGAATGTCATATATTTCCGCGCGATTAAAAGATTTAGAAAATCTAGTAAGGGGATGGCTTATGGCAAGAGATAGTTTTAAAGAGGATTTAAAAAAGAGGAATAGCATTAATTTTTCCTTTGATGAGATAGCAAATAACATTGAATATGCAAATATCACCAAACCAGGTGTTAAGAACAGCCATTCTCGATTAAGAGCGGCTTTACCATTTTCTGTTGTGGGTGTTGTAATGGTGGTGGCAATCGCCATTCCTCTTTCCGTTGTCCTCAACCCACGCGTTGTTGAATTAAGCATTTTAAATAATGACGATATTGTCACAATCTATGAAAAGAATTGCGCTTTTATTAGCAGTGGCTTTGAAGTGGCAAAAAAGAAGAGAAACGGAGCAAATGAAATCCTTGCGCCTTCTTTATATACTGTCGACTCATCCCAGTTCAGAGATGGAGTGGAAGGAACTTATCCCATCTCGATATTTCTAAATAGTAATAAAAGCATTAAAACAACCTTTGATGTTGAAGTGATCAACGATGAAGTTTTAGCGATTAGTCTCAAAGACTATCGCACTACATACTATGTTGGAGAAACTATTATTCCTAGTGACATCACCCTGATAAAGGAATGTGAAAGCGGTCTCGATAGAGAAGCCAAAATAACCGAATATGAATTCGATACGTCTCTTTTTAATCCCTCTGCGATTGGAACATATGAGATTAAAGTTTCACTGATTAGCAACCCTTTATTTTTCTTAACTTATTCAGTAGATGTTCAAGGTATTGATGAAGCAGATTTGTCAGGTCGATATGCCTATAAAGAACCTTTAACAGCGGGAGGCGAACCAACTGTGTTTGCTCTTGAGATAGAAGACAATATTGTCACTTCTCATTATTCCGAAATCCTCATTGGTGGAGAGATGATTAAAGAAGTGGTGGATGGTGAAATCAATATTAGAGGTAGTTTGGGAGGTAGTCAGACAATGACCTATATTCCAAACGAAAGAACCTTACTTGTTTCGGGCATCGCTGGCGACCCTGATTTACCATGCTTTAAGATTAATCGTCTTGACGCGATGATCACGCTGGATGGAGTATTTCTCCAAGATTATGAAAAGGAAGTGGAATATGTCGCCATCAATGGCCACATACCTTCTTCCACATTAGAGTTTTTAACTAACTCTTATGGTGGCGTTTACCTTACCTCCAGCCTTGGAGAAAAAGTAACTCATGAAATGGAGTTTTTAGAAGATACCAAGATATTTGTTGGATTTAGACCGGTGGTGGATGAGGAAAAGCCCTATCTTGGTAAATGGTTTGATGATTCTGGATTAGTAAAATTCACAATAGATGAAAATGAAGTTTATGGTCGTCCATACACTGTTCAGGACATGGGGAATGGCACTTATTACATTCGCCTTAACGATGGCTCAATTTTTGCTTATCATTCCAACAACGATGTTATCGATATTCTTAATCCTGAAGATTACTTACCATTGATGAGTCTTAGTCATTACGTAGGTGGTTTGCAGTGTTTAGTCACACTTAATATTGCGAATTATTATAAGAGCAAAGTTGTTGAATTTGTGGTTCTTAAAGGAGAAATACTTAGCTGTTTTTACATTACTGATACTTCAATTGTTTCATATGATATTCCAAATTATCTTGATGCCCCTATTGAAGAAGACCTAACCTTTAGTGCTTATATGAACACCAAATATATGATTGACATTTGGGGTCGCTATGGCGGGCTTAAAGATTATTTTGAATTAACTAACTGCTGGTCAGTTGATCGTCTCGATACTGGGCATCCTTATTGGTTCAATGAATATAAAGATTATGTGCTTGTTAAGCAAGGTTGGACGGAAATAGTGGGAGGCACCAAGAACCTTTCTTCAGTCACCCTATTAGTGCATTATGATGATAACTCAACGGAAGAATTAATATTCAATGGTTCTTTGACTCTTGGTGAAACCACCTATAGTGAATCAGGTCCTCTCTGGCAAGGATTGTCATGCCTTGGCGAGTATTACAATGAACAAGATGAAAAAATAATTATCGATGAATATGGTCGTTTTATGTACAGCGTCACCACAATTTCTGGATATACCTATCAAGTATATGAAGGTTTACGTATGACCAGCATGAGCGATACATTAATCACGATGATTTATCATCATCAAGATGAACACGACAATCGTGTTGTCAAAAACGCCACTCTTGAATTAGTGGATGATAAATGGGTGTTCACGATTGATCGCGGAGTTTACACACAAAGATAATAAATAAAAAATTAATATCGTCATCATAAATGAATCAAATTAAAGTTGGTATAAACCGACTTTTTTCATATCGTTATGAATAAAATGCATATCCCAACCATTATTCACTCCTATGGAGTAATATGTTCAGTCTGGGATTGAAAAACCCAGAAAAAGTAATTAGTAATAGATTTTTAATCGGTGATCATACGCCATATCGAGAGGAGGATGCTTATATGTCAAATTTACAACTTAATAATATCAATACAGTTGAAGAACAAGCCAAAGAAGAAAACACCAAAGTTAATCGCTTTGATGAAGATGATTTTGGTTCAGTTTTAGCCGACATCATTCAAGACAACCAAGGATTGACCTTCTAATGTTAGTTGCATCAATCTTTCTAGGTCTCGCTCTATTAGCTAGCACGCTAAAATCAATAGTGGGAAAAAAGGTATCCGTTGCCACCAACACGGTTAATGACGTGTCTTTTTTCCATGGCGTGAGAATGGTAATATGCGTGGTTATAGGAGCCGCTCTTGTTCTTATTTTTGATGGACCAAAAGGTTTCACCATCGATTGGAGAACTTTGATCATCGCTGCCATCACTGGTTTTGGCTTTGCCTTAAATATTATGTTTTGGGCCTTCTCGCAACGTAGAGGGGCCTATGTCATCAGTGATGTGATGATTGTCGTTAGTTCAATTATTCCAATCGTGTTGTCATATGTCTTCTATCAAGAAGCTATCTCAGTAGTGGATATCATTGGCTACCTTGTTGTCATTGGTGGCTGTTTTCTTATTGTCACTTATAACAATCAAATCAACAAAAAAGTCACATTCGCGTTAATAGCGATTTATATTGTTTACATTATCGCTACTGGGGTGTCTGACTTTGGCCGTAAGGTTTTCCAAGTTGATTCCGCCAGTGGGATATCCTTAGTAAGCGCGAACGGATTTACCTTTTATTCTGTTTTGTTTTCCTTACTGACTTTTGTTATTTTTTACGCTTTTACCTTTAAAAAGGCATCAGTGAAATATCAAAAGTCAATATTCTGGAAACAGTTCATTTATGTAGCAATTGCCGCGGTAATGACTTATGCCTATTCATATTTATTGGTCCCAGCATCAGTGCTTCCCACCACGATCCTATTCCTAGTCAAGAATGGTGGTGGTTTGATTATCAATGTCATAGTAGCGGCTTTCCTT
>JAEZSD010000036.1 GCA_023422095.1 Bacillota bacterium | reverse complement strand
CAAAAGGTATTCTTTTTGAGAGTTTACTTCCAAAATTTCTCCTTTTAATTCTTTCCTTTGGATTAATTCTTATATTAAATGCATTTTCAAACAGCGCATCTCCATATGAAGATTTTTATAAATATTATATTTATGGTTTCTTTGTGATTTATGGCGCAATTTCTTTAATTTTCATTATCATCTTGGTAAGGAAAACATCATTCAAATTTTCCAAAAAAGAAATTCTAACTATTTTGGCCTTTTTTGCTTTGAATGCAACTTATAGTTTGAATACTGCTCTGGGCAAAGTAATTGGATCAGAATTCTATCATGTAGAAGAAGTTGGGGCCTTTTCTTTAAGCGCTCAACTAGTTACATTAGCCACTCTTTTCGTGAGTGTTATAACTTCAATGTCAAAACCGGTTTTTTCCTCTCTAGCAAATGACAAAGAAAAGTTAATTCTTTATTTCCAAAAAATTACGCGTATTAATAGCTTTATTGTTATACCATTCTGTATCGGCTTTATGGTCCAATCTCAATCACTTTTATCTTTGGTTGATAGCGGTTATGCACCTTATTTTTTACTTCTTATTTTAATGAGTGCCGGAACTCTATTCGCAAATGTTACAGGACCAAATGGTAGTATGTTGGCAATGGCGAATCATGAAAAAATTGAAATTGTTAATGGAATAATTAATATTGCGGTTTTCGTAATATGCGCTTTTGCTTTTCGTTTTCTTGATCAATATTTAGGAGGAGGAACCGGTCTTGCATTAGCAACGTTGGTTGCTATTTTCCTTGTTAATTTGGTGAAATTAATAGAAATACGCGTTGTATACAAAACCAATCCTTATCCTCTTCAATTAGTTGTTCATTTGCTGATTCTGATGGCTGTTTCTACTTTAGTTTTCTTTTTAATTGATTTAATTCCAAACAACTATGTCAAGATTGCAGTTGATTGTGTTGTCGGTCTTGGCCTTATCGTTGGCGGATTTGTCATTAATCCAAATAAAGATGACAAGTACTTTTTCAGCAATAAGACTATATAATTGTTGAATCAATATATTTTATTTTCCTTTTATTATTAAAATGGTCATGAGAAATAATAGGACATCTAACCAAAAACTAATATTTTCAACGTATTCGGAATCAAATCGAGCTTTTTCTTTTGGATTATGATCTCTATTCATCTTAACCTGTGCTAATCCGGATATTCCTGGTTTTACTTCGTAAGCTGATGGAGTATAAAACTCTCTAAAACGAATTAATTCTTCTTCATTTTTTGCAGCGCCTGGTCTCGGACCTACAAAAGACATTTCGCCACACAAAATGTTAATAATTTGAACCGTTTCATCAATTGAGAATTTTCTCAAGAAACTTCCAAACTTAAATTCAGCAGCTTTTTGTTGCTCTATCGTTATATCGCTTGGAGCAATTTCTGGAGCATCAGTTCTCATGGTTCTGAACTTAAAAATTTTAAATGTTTTTTATGTTTTCCAACTCTTTCTTGTCTAAATAGGACTGGCCCCTTTGATGTCAACTTAATTAATAAAGCAACCCACCACCAAATCAGAAGTGAACAAAAAATAATTCCGACAAAAGCTCCACATATATCAATGAGCCTTTTCCAAAAGAAATAACATTTTTGGCTTTTATTGAATTGATAGTTTTTCATATGTAACGCCTAATATCATATCAAAGAAAACACAAAAGTTTATTCAAAGTAACTCACTATTAAAAAAAGGCTTTAATCTGTACTATTACGTATTTGTTTGCTTTCAATATTATCCTTTATAGAAAGCAATTTAGCATATTCGATCTCACTAAAATCTTTTTGCCCGCGTGTGTATTTTTCTTTTAGGTTATAGAAACATATTATAAGATATTCATCATTTTGATGCTCTGGAAAAGGCTCAACGATATCGGTGACGATGCCCCTAAAGCAGTTTTCATAGTTTTCATAGCTTATGTGATAATTTCGATTTCTCATTTCTTCTAAAACCAGGTTTGAGTAGGCCAATAAATCTTTTTTATCTTTATATTTGTAACTATAAATATAATTTATAAGAATATGATTTTGTTTTTGCCTAAAAATTAGATTTAACTCTCGCCACTGAGCCAAAAGTTGTGATCTAGGAAGACAATTAATCAATTTGTAATGCCAAAGTCTCATTTTGCCTATTCTATACATTTATCATCAAAGATAACAAATCGTCAATTGAAGTGCTCATTTTGGGCTCTTTCTCGGAAGAAAGAGATTAACAACTTTTTATTACTTTGCAAGAAGGCTAAAATTAAAAAGTAAGTGGACCCTGTCTTTAGACTTTAAGCCAATCCAATCGTACTCTTCATACTTTTATCAAATCACTTAATTATTTACTTTTTATAAATGCATTTGGATAAGTTACTTTGTATAAAATGTGGAGAATAAAAATTATTTGTTGTTGTATTTGATTGCTAAGCATAAAATTATGGTCATTTTATATTGTATGGAGCAAGAAGATAATTGAAATGCAAAAACTGCACTTTTCGTTGCAAACCTTTCCTGTTTACTCTATTCTACTTATTGTAAAGAGATTACTTATTATGACCTTAAAAGAAATTCGCAAAAAATGCAAATTGACTCAAAAAGAGGCTTCTGAAATTGTGGGCATGCCGTTACGTACATTTGTGATGTATGAGAATGAAGAAAGTAATGCTGATCAATTAAAACTTGAAAGAGCGATTGAAAAACTTCAAGAATATGCTGCTAAAGATACAGGTATATTAAAAGATAAAGTTTTATTAATTACTGGTGGAACTGGATCTTTTGGTCATGCCGTCGTGGATCGTTTCTTAGAAACGGATATTAAAGAAATCCGTATATTATCTCGTGATGAGAAAAAACAAGATGATATGAGAAAAATATATAACAATGATAAATTGAAATTCTATATTGGAGACGTGAGAGATTATAACTCCATTAGAGATGCCTTTAAAGGTGTTGACTATGTCTTTAGCGCCGCCGCTCTGAAACAAGTTCCGTCTTGTGAGTTCTATCCGATGGAAGCGGTGAAGACCAATGTTGTTGGTAGTGATAATGTTATTACGGCTTGTGTGGCTAATCATGTGAAGAAAGCTATTTTCCTTTCTACCGATAAAGCGGCTTATCCGATTAACGCCATGGGTATTAGCAAAGCTTTAATGGAAAAGAATGTTGTGGCGAGAAGTCGGCAATTTTTGCCAGGCGACACTGTTTTATGTTTAACCAGATATGGCAATGTCATGGCCAGTCGTGGAAGTGTGATTCCACTCTTCTTGCAACAGATTCATGATGGCAAACCAATTACGATAACTAATCCTGACATGACGAGATTCATGATGACTCTTGATGATGCGGTTGATTTAGTCTTGTATGCTTTTGAGAACGGTAAACAGGGTGACTTGTTTGTGCAAAAGGCTCCCGCTGCGACAATTGAAGTTTTAGCCAAAGCTGTTATCAATCTCACTAACTCCAAGACTGGTGTTGAATATATCGGCACACGTCATGGTGAAAAACTATATGAAACATTGGTGACACAAGAAGAGATGCTTCGAGCAGAAGACTTGGGTGGATTCTTTAGAATCTACGCTGATAACCGTGATTTAAATTATGACAAATACTTTAGCGATGGCAATAAACATTTAGATTTAGGTGAATCCTATACTTCTCATAATACTGGTCGTTTAAATGTTAATGAAATGGAACAACTATTAAAGAAACTTGAATTATTTGGTGGTCCTGTTAAACAACACGATTAGTTAATGATATAATAAT
>JAEZSD010000022.1 GCA_023422095.1 Bacillota bacterium | reverse complement strand
TATCAATACACTAATGACTCGCTATTAAGGTATCTTAATAGATTTGTGAACCTTTTCTAGGCGGTTGTAGCTTACGAGGCGACAACGTTTGTAATATAACATAAGTTATAAAGGGGTGTCAATTTCATTTTCATTTATTTTTAGGCAATAATCCATTCGTTTTGAACGAATAAGCACCTTGATCCCCAATGATTAAATGATCGATGAGGTTGAAACCAATCCTCTTGGCTTCACTGATGATGGAAGAAGTAAAAGCGATGTCTTGTTGCGATGGCTCCATACTGTTTCCGGGATGATTATGAACTAAGTAGAAATAGGTGCCTTTATTTAAAACTAGGATTCGCAAAATATCGCGGATTGAACAAGAGACATTATTCTCGCTTCCAATTGATAGAACCCGTTCTTGGACAATTTTCTTTTGACGATTCAAAGTGATAATCACTATTTTTTCTTGGGCCTGACTAATCAGTTGCGGCGCATACTTTTGATAAATCATTGTGGAGTCAACAATCGAATCTTCATTTTCTGCTTTTCCGATTTGATAACGTTTACCTAATTCAAAGGTGGATGCAAGCTTTATAGCTGATGTTTTATTTACACCTTGGTATATAAGAAAATCTTGATAAGGACTGTGAAAAACATTGGATAGTCCTTTTTTATTAGTAATGATTTTTTGGGCGATGTCCAGGGCAGAATGCTCTTTCGTTCCTGAACCAATTATGATGGCTAAAAGTTCGACATCGGAAAGAGATTCCACACCATAGCGCATCGCCTTTTCGCGAGGTCTTTCAAGGATTGGTAAATCTTTAATTGGTGCCAAAATTAGTTCCAGGTAAACTTCCAACCGCCAGGAATTGTAGCGCTACCCTTATTAGAGATAAATAAACGATAGACAACAACTGCCACAATAGCGACAGCAATGAGGGCCATGACAGTAGCAAGAGTAATCACTTCTCCTACTTGATGAGAAGCCATTTCTTGATTTGTGAGTTCGATGTAATTCATAAAAAACCTCCTATTAGTTTAGGAGGCCTTTTGCAATGTTTAGTTCGAAAAATTAGGAAAGTTTTTCTTTTTTCTCAAGTAGAGATTGAAGATTATCTTTGTGCTTATTTAACTTACTTTTTTCTAGCTCGATCTTTTCTTGTGGTGCTTTAGCGATGAAACTTTCATTAGAGAGCATCTTTTCAGCGCGGGCAATCTCGTTTTTCGTCTCTTCAATTTCTTTATCGATGCGAGCGATAATATCATCTCGCCCCACTTGATTATCAATCAGTAGATCGCCAAAGTCATATATCTTTAATTCGCCTCTTTTGGAGAGAATTCCCTCACCAATTACTTGAATATCACTAAAAGTGAATCTCTTTAAATATGTGAAATAGGCTTCAAACACTTTGATCTTCAGATTGAGAAATAAGATCAACTTTGCGTTAGGGGCTAATTTATTCTCAATCTTATAATTTCTGACATCCTTAATCATCATGAAAAGCATGTTTACTTCATCGTTAACACTCTTATCGATTAGTTTTTCTTCCATCAAAGGATAACTATCCAACATGATTGATTCAAGGTGTTCGGGCAAAGATAAATATAATTCTTCAGCGATAAATGGAGTGTAGGGATAAATTAAGAGAATAATGGATTTTAAACACTTATAGAGGACTTGGTGAGCGGTCTTAATGCTCTCTTCGTTATTCGAAGATAGTGAGACTTTGCTCATTTCAAGGTATTGAGAGCAGAAATCATCATAAACAAAGTTATAGAGATGAGTGCTGGCTGCGTTAAAATCATACTTTTCCATATTGGAAGTCACTTTTTCAATCGTGTCTTCCAAACGATTAATAATCCATTGATCAAGCGGTGATAAACGCAATGAATCAAAGCTTGTAGAAGTGAAATTTTCAGGTAAAACACTTAACACATAACGAGCTGAATTCCATATCTTGTTAAGATAATTAGAAGCCGCAGCGACTTTTTCTTCGATATATCTCATATCTTGACCAGGAGTACAGTTTGTCGTTAAGAAATAGCGAAGAGCGTCCGCTCCATAGGCTTTGGATACTAAAATCGGATCAACACCATTGCCTAAAGACTTGTTCATTTTGCGTCCGAGATTATCGCGGACTAATCCATGAATAACCGTTTCTTTAAAAGGCGATTGACCAGTCATTTCTAATGATTGGAAAATCATGCGGCTAACCCAGAAGAAAATAATGTCATATCCAGTCACCAAAACGTTGGTGGGAAAATAACGTTTAAAGTCAGCAGTGATTTCTGGCCAACCAAAGGTTGAGAATGGCCATAAAGCGCTGGAGAACCAGGTATCGAGCACATCAGGATCTTGCTCCCAATTTTCAATATCTTTTGGAGTATTAATGCTGACGAGCAGTTCACCGGTTTTCTTATTCGTATAAGCAGGAATGCGATGTCCCCACCACAGTTGACGAGACACACACCAATCTTCAATTTTTTCCATCCATTGAGTAAAAACGTTTTCAAATCTCTCAGGAACAAAGTTGACTTTATTATCGCTTTTTTGATTAGCGAGGGCTTGTTCTGCTAATGGTTTCATCTTCACAAACCATTGTTTGGATAGCATTGGCTCCACTACAGCGTTGCTTCTTTCGCTATGTCCGACTGGATGGACTGTTTCTTCGATTTTGACAAAATTTCCATCTTCTTTAATTTGTTTAAGCAGATTCTCGCGACAAACGAAACGGTCTTGACCTTCGTATTTACCACATAAGCGATTCATTGTCGCATCTTTATTAAAAATAATCGGCTTTTCGAGATGATATTTTTCACCAAGCACAAAATCGTTTGGATCATGAGCGGGGGTGCATTTCATAGCACCAGTTCCAAAGCTAGTGTCAACATATTCATCAGCGATGACAGGAATAGCTTGACCATTGGCAGGATTTATAACCTTCATACCGATGTATTTTTGATATCTTTCATCAGTGGGGTTGACCACTACGCACACATCACCGAACATTGTTTCCGGACGAGTAGTTGCGACGACAAGAGTTTCTTTGGTACCCACGACTGGATATTTAAAATAGTACATATGTCCAACATCATCTTGATGGATGACTTCGACATTGCTAAGAGCGGTCTTTAAAACTGGATCCCAATTGATGATCCTTTCGCCTTGATAAATTAATCCACGGTTATATAAATCGACAAACACTTTGCGAACGGCTTCGTTTAAGCCTTCATCAAGAGTGAATCTTTCGCGCGAATAATCAAGTGATAAACCTAACACTTTCCATTGTTCATGAATTGAAAGAGCATATTCTTCTTTCCACTTCCAGGCCCACTCTAAAAACTCTTCACGAGTGAGTTTAGTGACATCAATGCCTAATTTTGCTAGTTTATCCATCACTTTGGCTTGAGTAGCAATTCCGGCGTGATCCATGCCAGGTAGGTAACAGACATCAAAGCCTTTCATTCTTTTATATCGCACGATGATGTCTTGGATGGTTGTATCTAAGGCATGACCGATATGTAATTTCCCAGTGACGTTTGGAGGCGGAATAACAATGGAGAAAGGAGTTTTGCTCTTATCTCCAGCTTGAAAGTATCCGTGAGATTTCCATTCCTCGTATTTTCCCTCTTCCACAGCTTGGTGATCGTAACGTTTTTCTAACATAAGAACCTCCGGACGTAAAATAAAACGCCCTTATCTAAGGACGCTTGCGGCGTGGTACCACCTTAGTTCATCTTGCGATGCACTTCATTAACCTATTTTCGCTAGGAAACTATCTCTCCAAAGTGACCTTCACTTATCTTTCTTATCGAGCTTCCACCATCCTCGATTCTCTATATAGAAACAATAAGTTACTCCTCTTTATCAACGAGCTTATAATTTAGTCTAATATAATTAAACAACCTTTTCAATAGAGGTTTTTAAACTCTCGATGGTTCGAGGATGTAAAGAACTGGTATAGAAAAGTTTATCTTCGGCGACATTCATTTCCTTTAAATGTTTAACGAGAGCGAATTTTTCTTTTTGGTTAACCTTATCTACTTTGGTTATAATCACAAAATAGGGGATATTGTTGGTCATCATATAAGAGAGAATTTCTTGATCGTTAACATTCATCTCACGGCGAGAATCTAAAAGAACGAGAACTAGTTTTAGTTTTTGACAATTGGTGAAATAATCTTCCATCATTCTGCCAAATAGGGCATCTAAATCAATACCACCACGAGCATAGCCATAACCCGGAGCATCGACTAGATAGAATTGGTTATCAATCAAATAGTAATTAAGCAATCTCGTATGACCTGGTTTTGAAGAGGTATAGGCGAGTCGCTTTCTTTGACAAAGAGTATTGATAAGTGTGGACTTTCCCACGTTACTTTTACCGACAATCAAAACTTCAGGAAATAATCCATCCGGCGCCTCGGAATAACTCGGGGCAGATTTGATAAAAGTAACGTTGAGAAAATTAATCATGTTACTTAGTAAACGCTACCTTGACAGCGTCTTCGACAGTGGTCATATAAAGGATCTTGAGCGATTGTTTTACTTCCTTTGGAAGTTCATCAGCATCTTTTTTGTTACCTTTAGGAATGATTATGGTTTGAATTCCCGAGCGGAGAGCAGCGAGAGATTTCTCACGCAAACCACCGATAGGAAGAGCATTACCACGCAAAGTAACTTCACCAGTCATGGCTAAGTTAGGATCGACAGGTTGTTTGGACAAGCACGATATAATTGCGGTTGTAATCGCAATGCCGGCGCTTGGTCCATCCTTAGGAACTGCTCCTTCAGGAACGTGAATATGAATATCTAAATCATTAAACATATCATGATTGATGCCATATGTTTCAGCATTAGCTTTCACATAGTCAAGAGCGATGCTGGCGCTCTCTTTCATAACATCACCAAGATGTCCAGTTAATATCAAAGCGCCTTTACCTTTAAAGTTATTAACTTCAATAGGAAGAATATCACCACCGTACTCCGTATAAGCTAAGCCAGTGACAACACCGATTTGGGGCTCTTTTTCTTTTTTGCTATCTTCGAAAATCGGGGTGCCTAAGAATTTGTGCACTCTATCAACATCAATATCGATAAAAGTAACACTAGAATCTTTGACAATTTCAACCGCCACTTTTCTTAAACAAGAAGCAATCTTTCTTTCAAGTTCACGAACACCCGCTTCACGAGTGTAACTGCGAATGATGGCTGTAATTGCTTCATCAGTGAAAGAAGCTTGTTCTGGTTTTAAACCATTAATCGCGATTTGTTTTTGAATGAGATGTTGCTTTGCAATCTGCACTTTTTCAAGCTCGGTATATGAAGAGAGTTGAATTAATTCCAAACGATCTCTTAATGGTCCCGGAATTTGATCGAGGTAGTTCGCCGTACAAATAAATAAGACATCACTTAAGTCATATGGCTCTTCGAGATAGTTATCATTAAATGCATTGTTTTGTTCGGGATCGAGAACTTCTAATAGTGCGCTGGCAGGATCACCTTTATAGGAACTGGCTAGCTTATCGACTTCGTCGAGTAAGAAAACTGGGTTGGTGACACCAGCTTTACGCATTCCTTGGATAATTCTTCCAGGAAGGGAACCAACATAGGTGCGGCGATGTCCGCGGATTTCCGCTTCATCGCTAATGCCACCAAGTGAGGCTTTAAAAAATTTACGTCCTAAAGCGCGAGCGATGGACTTGCCTAACGAAGTTTTTCCAGTCCCGGGAGGACCGAAGAAACAGAGGATGGGGGATTTAAGGTTGCCAGTTAATTTCTTAACCGCAAGGTACTCCACAATACGCTTCTTGGGTTCTTCTAATCCATAATGGTCTTCATCGAGAATTTTTTCGACATTCTTTAAATCATCGTCATCGATGGTTTTTTGCCACCAAGGAATGTTCATTAAAACATCGAGATAGCTTTGAATTAAGGCGCCTTCAAGAGAGCCAGAAGGCATCATATCGAACTTTTTAAGTTCGCTTTTGACTTTGGCTTTGATGAAATCAGGATAGGGGTTACTCTCTAGACGTTCCATAATGGCGTCTGGATCATTGGCTTTATCCGAATCTTCACCGAGTTCTCTTTTGATGGCTTTTAATTTTTCACGAAGAAAATATTCCTTTTGTGATTTTTCCGCTGATTCGCGGACTTGCTCAGAAATATCTCTTTCAATCTCTGATCTTTGGTTTTCACCATTTAATAAGACAGTAACTAAGGTCATGAGAATCTCAGCGTTATTCGCTTCGAGAATTTCTTGCTTTTTGGCTAATGGGGCTTCCAAGAATCCTGCTAATGCGTAGCATAATGATGCGGCGTTATCAGCTTTGGAAATCAGGTTGGCCACATTACGCGGCATTTGAGAAACGATATTTGGCATCGAATCAAGGATTTTGTTAATTGCGACAATGATGGCTCTATTTTTTTCTTCGCCGATAGGCTTAAGTTCCAAAATATCGCCTTTTGCCACATAGTAATTGCCTTTGCTTTCAAGGGCAATGTTGTCTAATTGGACTCTTTCCACGACTTCCACTCGCACTCTTTGATGTCCTTCTCTTTCAGAGTTGGAAATGATGTGACAAAGAGTTCCGACACGGAAAACATCCGCCTCGGTAGGACTTTCAACATCAATATCATTTTGGCTGGTAACGAAAATTAACGAGTTAGTTTCGTTTCTAGCTGCGGTGATAGCGTTGATAGAAAATTCTCTCCCTGCCTCAATCAATTGCTGATTGCCAGGAAATATGACGAGGGAACGAGTGATTAGTAAAGGGAGAGTTAGTGTTTGGGCTTTATCTGCCATAACGATATCCTCCTTTCAAGAATTTGGTTATGTTATTCGTTGTTCGAAATTAAGAATTCTTCGACTCTTTGCATCCTCAAGTTATTGCGGAATTCATTTTCTTGTTGTGCAAGGGCTTTTTTGACGTCTTCAATTTTCATCTTGTATTGATCGGCGATTTTCGCGTATTCAAAATCGACTTCTTCTTGAGTGATTTCAATTTTTTCAACGACAGCGATTTCTTCCATCACCATATAGTTGGCGACGTCATGAGCTGCTTCTTCGTGTAATTTTGCCAAGAATTCTTCTTCTTTTTGGCCAACAAATTGCAAGTATTGTTCTAAGTTCAAACCAGATTGTTTGATCTTGTTTTCTAAGTCTTCTCTACGAGAGGCGACTTGGGTATCGATGATTTCTTCAGGAATGTCAATTTTTGAATCCTTAGCGATAGCATCGATTAATTTGTTAATGTATGTGCGTTTCTCTTCGGCTTCCTTATTGACCTTTAATTCATTCTTTTTGTATTCCTTGAATTGATCAACGGTAGAAACATTATTGATTTTGAGTTCAGCGACTAATTCATCAGTTAGTTCGGGAACTTTCTTTTCTTTCACCTCGTGAACTTCACATTCGAAGAGAGCGGCTTTGCCTTTCAATTCTTCGGTATAGTTCTCTGGGAAGGTGACATGAACGTGAACGTGTTCGCCAGCTTTGTGACCAACTAATTGTTCTTCAAAGCCAGGAATGAAGGAACCAGAACCGAGTTCTAATTCATGATTAGTGGCTGAGCCACCATCGAATGGCTTACCATCGATGCTTCCAGCGAAATCGAGAACGACAGTATCACCGAGAGCGGCGACACCTTCTTTGACGACAAGGCTAGCGTTTTGATTCTTGACTGATTCAAGGGCGGCTTCTAAATCCGCGTCTTCGACTTTGACATCTTGATGGCCGATTTTTTTACCAGTGTATTTGCCTAACTTAACTTCTGGAGCGGTGACAATAAGGAACTTGAGTTCGAGTTCAGCATCGCTAATTTTGGTGACATCAACCTTTGGTTGGGCGTAAGGTTTCACACCATCAACGGAGATGATGTCCTTATAAATATCAGGGAGAAGGGAATTGATGGCATCATCCATAACTTTCATCTGATCTACTTTTGCTTTAATTAAATGCTCTGGCGCTTTGCCTTTGCGAAATCCATCGACCGTGACATTAGCGGCGGCTTTATCAAAAGCCTTTTTTTGCGCAACTTTCCAAGCTGCTTGGTCTACGACTACCGCGACTTCGACATGTGAATGTTCTAATTTTGTTACTTTTCTTTCCATGTAATTACCTCCAAACATGTGCGATATTGATTATAAAGAAAGAATTCTTTAAGCACAAGAAAAACGCACTCAGCGTGCGTCTTATCTTTTTTATGAAGATATAATTAAAAATTATCTAGCGATTTTTTTATTTCAAGAATAAGTGAATTTACTTCGCTTGCATCTATGTTTTTATCTTTACAGCGAGATTCAAGACTGCTCTTGACATCATTATTTAGATATTCATTAGCGATTTGATACAAAGCTTCAATTAAAACCTGAGTGTCAATATTCATTGATTGGGGGTAGATATAGATTAAATGGGTCGAGAGAATGGAAATCGCATTCTCACTCAATACTGGGTTGCGATACGCTAATTCGAGTTCTTTGATAATTTGATTAAAGGTATCTCCCACGAAAGGTGGTTCAATTCGACTAGGATTAACAGTGATTATTTCCCCAATATGATTGAAGGAAAAGGGACGGTCGATTTGCTTTTGAACAAGCAATAGCAACATTAAAGAGCGAATAGATTGTTTGGGAAAATTAATCATTATATTTTGAATATAATTCAAAAACTTATTGATATCCCTTTCTCTAACAATATCGATAACCATCAAAATGTCATCAGGATCTTGACTCTCAAACTTTTTGATTAGGTCCTCGTCTTTAATAAAGCGCATTGAATTGTGCTTTTGTTCCTCTAAACGAATCATTTTGGGCATATCACGTAATAATTCTTCTACTTCTTGTGAGACGTATGGGCGATTCTTGTAATAATCAAGAACTCCAAAAGCTTCATCAAAACGAGAGAGTAAACACAAAACCTCAAGATGAGCTTTGATCAAGAGACTCATATTTGATTCAAGAGTTTTTTGATTAGCGGTGATACAGTTCAAAGCGTCCTCGGCCTTACCCGATCCTAGCTGAGCGGATATACGATAAAAAAGCGTCGTCGCATCTGTGGCGTTTTCCGTCAATTTAATGACGAGTTCATAATGCCTTTTATCCATCAAAGTCTTCAAATTATCCATTGCCATATTAGTAGTTTCCTAGTAGTTTTTTGTGTTTCCTTAACTTTGTTAAAGTTTTGTAGGTTATAGGTTTTCCCTTTCCGAAATATTTAGTTTTTTTCATAGGCTAACTCGCTTAATTTAGGGAACAAGAATATCGTCCTATCATCAGGCGAGTTTATTCTAAAAACTGCATGTTAATTATAATGCATTTAGGTCATCTCACCAACAATAAGCATTATTTTATCTCATTCTCGTAAAAGATGCGCTTATAATTATAGCGATGATTAGAAAAGACATTCAAACATTTCTAGAGAATATGCCTAAGCATATCACCATCGTCGCGGCGACAAAATATGTCGAAGTCAAAGATATGCTAATGCTTTTTCAAAATGGAATCACTAACTTTGGAGAAAACCGGGTTGAGGATTTCCATAGGAAATATCAGACTCTAAAAGACCTGCCCATCACTTGGCATTTCATCGGCCACCTTCAAAGGAACAAAGCCAGTAAAATAATCAATGAAATTGATTACTTGCACTCATTAGACTCATATCAGTTAGCTGAACTAATCGAAAAGAAACGAGAGACCCTTTTGCCTTGTTTTATTGAGGTTTCAGTTAACGCCGAAGAAAGTAAAAATGGGGTACCGTATGATAGAGTCGTTGATTTTATCAAAAGTCTATTGCCATTAACTAAAGTCAAGGTTGTTGGCTTAATGATGATGGCCATTCAAGGAAGCGGGCAAGAATCGCTCGATCAACAATTTGGAAAACTTGCCACCTTGCGTAGCAATATAGAAAAAGAACTGCGTATCTCTCTTCCTTATCTTTCCATGGGAATGAGCGAAGATTATATTGAAGCAATCAAGCAAGGTGCAACTCATATCCGCCTCGGTCGTATTTTATTTAATAAAAGGTAAATTGTAATCTTAAGTGCAACACCCAAAGATAGCTTCATACATCAATCTTGATGGAGATATCCAGTTGTTACATTTTCTAGGTCTATTGTTTATCAAATCAACTCGTTTATCAATGTAAGATTGAGTAAATCTACTTAAATTATAGCCTTTTGGAAAGAACTCTCTAAGAAGTCCGTTTGTATTCTCGTTTGATCCTTTCTGCCAAGCACAGAATGTATCGCAGAAGTAAACTTCGCAATTGAGTTCTTTTTCTATTCGTTTCCACTCCGCGAATTCTTTTCCATTGTCAGTTGTGATTGTCTTTACTAATTCGGTAGGAAATTGTTTTAGATAATCTATGATTAATCTCGCTACAATATCCGCATTCCTATTCGGTGATTTGATAGCTTTATAAAATCGCGACTTTCTTTCTACAAGTGTTATTAAACAAGCCTTTGACTTTGTATGATGCCCAGAAACAACTGTATCGAGTTCCCAATGCCCATAATCCGCTCGTTTATATATTTTCTTGTCCCTTTTTCTAATGGATTTACCTTTGTTAAATTTGCCTCTAGTTTCGTACCATCCGCCCTTTCCTTTTCTTCGAAGGAGGTTCTTGTTGCCATTAATAATTGTTCCTTCATTAATCCATTTATAGATGGTTTTATAGCAAGGAAAGCCTTGGTCTTTATAAAAAGCTGCTATTTGTTCTGGAGACCAAGTTTCTTTGATTCTTTGCTCGATTATTTGAACGATTTCCAAAGGAAATTGAACAATATTATGTGCTTCAGATTTTCGTTTTTCATATCTTTTTTGAGAAGAACAAGGAAAGTAATCTTTTGTTCCATCTTTGTTGGGCGTATAGTTTCTGTTCAATTCTCGTTTTATCGTAGATACGTTACGTCCTATAGCATTTGCAATCTGACGCAAAGAAATACATTGATTATGCAAATGAGCGATACTTGCTCGTTCTTCCATGGTAAGATGATAATAGCTCATATAAACCTCCTGTAGATAAGTGTCGCAACTACATCTTACACTAGGATTGATATGAGCTTTTATTTTTGCTAAGAAACGTTGCACTTGAACGGTAAATTCACCTAAAATATAAAAAGTAAGATGGTTATCCATCTTACTTCTTTTTTGTTTTGGCTATCGATAATTTCAGAATATCGGAATATAGGTCGACGCGTCGATCGCGGTAAACACCCCAGCCTTCTCTCTCTTGAGCGATTTTGTCTAAATCGAATTCCACAACACGAATTCCAGCAGAAGTTCGATCCATCTCTTCGAGAACGTTGCCGTATTCATCAGCGATGAAGGAAGATCCAAAGAATGTCATACTTGAACCATCTTGTTTTTCTTCACCGAAGCGATTGCTAGCAATGACTGGCATAATATTAGCTCCAGCGTGGCCGCACATGACATTTTGCCAATGGGACTTGCTGTCTTTAGGAAGGACTGGCTCACTGCCTATAGCAGTGGGATAGAATAACATTTCGGCGCCTTGAAGGGCCATGATACGAGCGGCTTCAGGGAACCATTGATCCCAGCAAATGCCAACTCCGATAACCCCATATTTGGTTTTAAAGGTTTTGAATCCCGTGTCCCCAGGCGTGAAATAGAATTTCTCTTCATAACACTGACCAGTCGGAATATGTGATTTGCGATATAAATCAATTACTTTTCCGTCAGCGTCGATAACCACTAAGGAATTAAAATAGCAATTATTAGATTTTTCAAAGAACGATATTGGTAAGACTACATCGTATTTTTTAGCAATTTCTTGATAATGCTTAATCAATTCTGAATCTTCAAGTGTCTCCGCTAAAGCGAAATGATTATAATCTTCGGTTTGACAGAAATAAGGAGCCTTAAAAAGTTCCGGTAAAAGGACGATATTAGCGCCTTGTTTCTTTGCTTGAGCAATAAGAGCATCAGCTTGTTCAATGTTCTTTTCGATATTCCAAGACATCGACATCTGGGTACAGCAAACTTTAACTTTCATGTTTTACTCCTTTTGGGACTTGCATCGTGACACAGTGGATATTGCCTCCACCGATTAGTATTTCTTTGGATGAAATTTGAATGACTTCTTTATTGGGGAAGATAGATTTAAATTGTTTTAAAGCAATCGCATCTTCTTTGACTCCAAAACCAGGAACAATTACAAAGCGGTCACTCTGATAGAAATTAATATAGGTCGCTAACAAGTTAGCGCCAGCTTTTCTCGCTTTGGCTCCATACCGGCTTGCGGAATATATACCTTTAGCTTCTTTATTAGTGAGATAAATAGGATTGGGCATCTTAACTTTGATAACTCTGATTGTGCGACCATGAGCGTCTTTCGTTGATTCGAGAATCTTGAGAGCCTTTGTCGCTGCGTTATATTGTACTTTGTCTGATGTTGAGGGCCAAGCTAATAAGACTTCGCCAGGACGAGAGAAAGC